>NZ_VATX01000009.1:0-175907 GCF_005774635.1 Glutamicibacter sp. V16R2B1 | reverse complement strand
CCGTATCGGCCTCAGACGAATGGGAAGATCGAGCGCTTCCACCGCACTCTCGCGTTCGAATGGGCCTACGCCCGGCACTACGGCTCAGAAGCCGAGCGCGCCGCCGCTTACCCGGCCTGGCTCCATGAGTACAATCATCACAGACCCCATACCGGCATCGGCGGCAAATCACCCATCGACCGCGTACACAACGTCCATGGGAAGAACAGCTAGCGGTCAAAGTGAAAAGGTAGGCAATCGAATAAAGGCTGACAAGGCCCGGGAAGCAACCTCGTCTTCGCGGGCCTTGTCTTGTATTCAAGGGACTAAGGTGTCGGGACGCCCATCACCGGATGAGGTAAGCCTGGTGTGCTCTGTCGGTTAGCCAGTTATCTTTCCCACCTCCGCATTGTCCTGCGCAGAGATCCCTCTCATGGAAATGGTTTGACGTGCTTCCAGTCTGCGGGCTTGTCGTGAGTGAGATTCAGGCAACGGAAGCCTTTTCTCTGGCGTGGTCACGCGAGCCTACGAATGTGCCATTGGGTTCGGCCCTCACCAAGTTGCCGAAGAACTATTTGGCCAGCCTCCGTTTTTGAATCTGGACGCCGTTCCTTTGACCGCATAAATTAACCTGGGAAACAGCGTGCCGAGGGTAAGCATTCTTCTCGGGCGGGCTCAATGGGCCGGGAGCGGCTGGCGTTTCAGACAACGCAATTTCGCCCGCCTGAAAGGCAGCATCTAGCGGACAGCCTGAATTGCGATAACTTACGTTTTTTGGAAGACCCATTCTCCTATAGATGACGAGAGCGCAACAGTGTCTACTGGGTCTCCAACGGGTACGAATGACAGCAGGAAGTTGAATTTAGCGGAGGGTGGGAAGCCTTGCCAAGAGCGACAAGAAGGCACGGATCCCGCGGTCGCTGGAAAGCTCACAGTCTTCAATTACTACTGCCTGATCACCGAAATACGGGCTCATGTCTAATCCCAAACCTATTCCTGCGACACTTGTTCGGCTAGTATTTGCGTGCCTGATCACCTCAACCAGATCCTGGTGGAGGTAGGATGCACCGTTCGTTTGTGTCGTGGCGGTATCCGATGGACTTCCATCTGAAATGACGATAAGAACTCGACGTTCTGCGGCATTTTCGGATAGACGGTGTAGGGCCCATCTCACAGCTTCACCGTCTACGCCCTCCTTGTAGAGAGGCTGGTGCAACAATGCGCCGATGCTGTTCCGGCTCGTCCGCCAGCTTGAAGTGAAGTCTTTAAAGATAAGATGGTTTATCTCGTTCAGCCGTCCCGGCTGTTGGGGTGAGCCGGCACGACGCCATTCGCTTAGCGGGCGGCCGCCATTCCAAGCTCGCGTTGTGTAGCCGAGGACCTCTACGGGAACCTCACACTGATCCAGCGCTCTTATCGTCAGGTTCAGAAACGAAGCAATCGATTTCGCATGGTGCCGCATCGATCCCGAGCAATCGATGAGAAAGCTGATCGCTGCGAATGGATGCGATGCTTCGTGTGTTTCTCGAAATACTCTATGGTCAGTGGGAGAGGCAATCAACGTAGCCAACCTGCCGCCGTCAATCAAGCCGCGTTCGGCACCCCCATACCAGCCATCCGGTGTGGGATAGCAGAAGATCGCTCGCAGGGCCCGTGCGAGGAATCTGTGGTTTATTCCAGATTGAGACGCTAAATGCGCGATCTCCGCACGGTAGCGTTCGAGTAGCCCAGCACGAATATGCTGGGTTGCCGGAACAACCTGATCATACTGTCGGGTAAAGGCACGGTAGCGGGAATCCTCGCGCCCGCTCTTGGATCCAGGGTCCAATGCTGCACGTGCGACGGCAGCAGCTTCACCAGCGACATCCAGATGTAGAGTGAATCGTGAATCATCCGCTCGACGTCGTGGTGCCGGCCGACTGCCGCGATTGGAGTGGTGCGCGGCGATACTGTCGTCTACCAGTCTGGCAATACGCAGTGAGATCTGCGCGAATCGGAGCTGGTCAAAACGTGCCGGACGGAGACGGGCCGCTAACGCCCCGATGCCGGATGGGAAAGCTATGCGCGCAGCTTCGATGGAATCTTCCATCTCTGGAGCTAGCCCGGTGCCATTGATTTTGGACCGGCAGACTTGGGCCAGTGCGAATAGCATCTGCCCTAGCTCCGTCTCTGCCAAAGCTGACGCCTGAAACTGTGTGGTCCAACTGTGAAATCCATTGTCGAGATTTGAGCGAACGCCAGGCAACCTGTTTAGCGACTCGCACCGGAATTGCTCGAGAAGCTCGAAGATGAAACGGCCGCCCGAAGATTTCGGAAGTAGCTCTTGATGCTGTCTCATATCTGAATGACGCACCCGAAGGGCCATTCCGTCGCTAGCGCCTCGATAGGCGTGCAAATCGGAATAGCCAATTTGAGGGTAGAGATGGGCTGCGTTGATGGGAAGCATCCTGCCGGAGCTCCAGGCAGTGTTGCCACGTAACTCTAATCCGGCATCAGCACTCAGTGCCCGGAGGCAAGCGCTCTGGAGGCGTCTGATCTCCTGAGCGTGTTGGGATATGCGGGGCGGCTCCGTAGGCTGTTCAGTCATCGCTGAAGCCTTCTAAAAATCAATGGCCATAGACTCTGGCAGTTCTGTGTCAAAACAACGTTGGAAGTATTCCGCGATGAGAGAGTGTTCTGATTCATCGCACTTATTGAGGAAGGTGAGGCGAAATGCCAAAGCAGGATCGCGGAATATTTCGATGTTTTGGGCCCAGGTGATCACGGTGCGTGGCGACATGAGTGTAGAAACATCGCCGGCCGCAAACCCGTCACGCGTCAATGCAGCAACGGACACCATGGCACGAATTAGCTCCATGCCTTCCGGAGTGCGAGCCAGTTCCGGAACACGCCCCGCTACGATAGAGATCTCGTCCTCAGCCGGCAGGAAGTTGAGGCTGGCGACAACGTTCCAGCGGTCAATCTGCGCGTGATTTAAGCGCTGCACACCATGATAGAGACCGTTCAAGTTTCCCAATCCGACAGTATTAGACGTTGCGAACAACCGAAAATGCGGATGGGGCTGAATGACGCGATTCTGGTCGGGCAGCACGAGTGCCCCGTTCTGCTCTAGCAGGCGTTGGATTACAAACATGACATCTGGACGACCTGCATCGTACTCATCAAGAATGAGGGCCATTGGTTGGCTCATCGCCCAAGGAATGACACCTTCTTGGAACGATGTAGTCGGCTGCCCATCACGTATCACGACGCTATCCTTGCCGACCAAATCCATACGCCCTAACTGCCCGTCAAGGTTGACTCGCATCACCGGCCAACGAAGACGCGCCGCGACCTGCTCAATATGGCTCGACTTGCCCGTGCCATGCATCCCCTGCACCAAGACTCGCGAATCGTGCATGAAACCCGCGAGTATGGCCAACGTGGTGGGCTTATTGAACCGATAGTTCGTGTCGATTGTTGGTACATGAGGCGAGTCACCAAGAAATCGAGTCACCGTTAGGTCAGTATCAATATCGAAGAGTCTGCGCGCGCTCACGCTTTCGAATTCGTCAGTCGGTGCCGGGGCGAAGGTCGTCATCTTTACCATCCTGCAGCTAGTGGGCTGTCGTCTTCTTCCAAATCCTCAATTCGCGCAATATCTGCGGCTGCTTGCTGTACCAACGGCAGTAGCTGTTCCAGATCCGATGCAGATTTGCGCATTACCGGTGCTTGAATAGCAACGCACATATTCGAGCGTCCTGCCGCGTTCGGAACTAAGACCGCGAGACACACTAGGCCGTTCAAGAATTCTTGACGGTCGAGTGCATAGCCCTGCTGGCGAACGAGTGCCAGCTCGGATTCCAGTGCCTCAAAATCGGTCAGCGTTTGCTCCGTGTACCGAGGTAGGCGACCCGTGCCGAGTAGACGACGGCGCTGCGCAGGGCCAAATTGAGCGATGATGAGCTTTCCACTCGCTGAACAGTGCGCCGGAACGCGAGAGCCCGGGCCGAGGTGTACGCGAATTGGTTCAGAAGTTTCGACGCGATCTAGATAGATCACCTCGTTGCCAGAGAGGGCGGTGATATTGCAGCTTTCGCCGATGCGGGACACTAGGTCCTGCAAGATCGCGTTACGCGCACCTTTGCGTGTGTCGTTAAGTAAAACGTCCTCGGCAAGACGCCGCATTCTTGCTCCCGTGGCGTAATGGCGTCCATCGCTGTGCCGAGTTAGCAGATCCGCGCTTTCCAGCTGCTGCAACATCCGGTGCAATGTCGGCTTAGGCAGACCGGTCTGATCGACAAGTGATTGCAGCGTAAATAGCTGATCTCGGCTCGTGATGAGTTCCAGTAAGGCGAACAAGCGTAGTGCCGGCGTCTCGCCCTGAACTGACCCCTGCGCCCCGAGCGAAGGCTCGGTGAGATTGTCCATGGTAGGACTCCTCCCGATTCGAAGTTTCATTAAATACTAACATTCGAAACAAAAAGCTGAACAGGTCTTGACGAATGTGACTCAGCTCGCATAGCTTTGGTGTCAATCCCATTTTCTATGGGAAAACGCACCATTTTCTGAGATGCAGAAAGTATGTTCCACTGAAGGGGGCAACATGTCCGAACAGATCATTGAATCCCAGCGGGTTGAGACGGACGACGCGAGCGCGCAGGCAGCGCCGGTCGCCAAGCGCGAAGCGGTCAAGGGAGTGCAAAAGATGACGCCGTCTGAGGCGTTCGTCGAAACTTTGGTAGCCAATGATGTCACCGATATCTTTGGAATCATGGGCTCAGCCTTCATGGACGCCATGGATATCTTTGCGCCCGCAGGGATTCGCCTGGTACCGGTGGTTCACGAGCAAGGCGCTGCACACATGGCTGACGGCTACGCCCGTGCGTCCGGGCGGCACGGTGTAGTCATCGGGCAGAACGGCCCTGGCATCTCAAACTGTGTCACCGGTATCGCCGCTGCATTCTGGGCCCATAGCCCGGTTGTTATTGTGACTCCAGAAGCGGGCACCAACACCATGGGACTGGGTGGTTTTCAGGAAGCCAACCAGTTGCCTATGTTCCAGGAGTTCACCAAGTACCAGGGACATGTCACCCATCCCAACCGCATGGCAGAATACACGGCACGTTGCTTCGATCGGGCCATGAGCGAAATCGGCCCGACACAGCTCAACATCCCTCGCGATTACTTTTATGGCGAGTCCACGACGGAGATCCCTGAGCCACGTCGTGTCGACCGTGGAGCGGGTGGAACGAAATCGCTCGACGAGGCGGTGGAACTGCTGGCCCAGGCCAAGTTCCCCGTGATTATTTCCGGTGGGGGCGTCGTTATGGCTGACGGCGTCGAAGAGTGTAAAGCCCTCGCCGAACGGCTAGGCGCTCCGGTCGTGAACAGCTACCAGCACAATGACTCGTTCCCTGCCAGTCATCCTCTTTGGGCCGGTCCTCTGGGATACCAGGGCTCGAAGGCGGGGATGAAGCTGATTTCCCAAGCTGACGTCGTCCTCGCACTGGGCACGCGACTTGGACCATTTGGCACCTTGCCGCAGTACGGCCAGGCTTACTGGCCAAACGATGCAAAAATCATTCAAGTCGACGCTGATCACAAGATGCTGGGCCTGGTTAAGAAGATCTCCGTCGGTATCTGCGGGGACGCCAAGGCTGTCGCGACGGAACTGGTCGCGCGTCTGAAGAGCCGTGCGCTTGATTCGGATGCCACGAAGGCGGAACGTGCTTCAGCTATCCGGGCTGAGAAAGAAGCGTGGGAAGAAGAGCTCTCGGCTTGGACTCACGAAAAGGATGACTATTCGCTGGATGTGATTGAAGAAGCCAAGGACGAAGACGGCAATTGGCTGCATCCTCGTCAGGTCCTGCGCGAGCTGGAGAAGGCCATGCCGGAAGACGTTATGGTTTCAACCGACATCGGCAATATCAACTCTGTGGCCCACAGCTACCTTCGTTTTGAGAAGCCACGCAGCTTCTTTGCGCCGATGTCCTTTGGCAACTGCGGCTACGCGCTGCCGACGATCATTGGAGCTAAGGCAGCCGCGCCTGAACGACCGGCGATTGCTTACGCAGGGGACGGCGCGTGGGCCATGAGCATGGGAGAAGTTCTGACGGCGGTCCGCCACGATATCCCTGTCACTGCGGTTGTATTCCGGAATCGGCAGTGGGGTGCAGAGAAGAAGAACCAGGTGGAGTTCTACGGGCGCCGCTTTGTTGCTGGCGAACTCGACAACGGCGAGAGCTTTGCAGAGATGGCTCGCAGCATGGGCGCTGAAGGAGTCGTAGTCGACAAACTTGAGGATGTCGGACCCGCACTCCAAGCTGCCGTGGATGCACAAATGAACGACGGCAAGACCACTGTCATCGAAGTGATGTGCACCCGAGAATTGGGTGACCCGTTCCGCCGTGATGCGCTGTCGACTCCAGTGCGCCACCTCGAGAAGTACAAGGACTACGTATAAAAGGAGACCGAATATAAGCAGCGAATAATCTGCAATAAACGGCCCGACTAGAGGGCTCTGTACACCGGGTAATGGGTGTCCTGTCACTCTCCCACTAGGGGAGGGCCAGGACACCCATTGCCTTTACCCTCGGGCCCAAAAAATAGTTACAGCAGAAACTGGTCGATGAAGTTGGAGGCAAGCGGAGCGAGCAGGGCTCCATCTTGCTCGACCGAGCGCCCGGAGTATGCAGTTTTGAAGGAATGATCCCCGCCTTCGATCCAATGCAGCGTTGCCCTTGCGCCAAGTTTTCCGACCACATCCTCGAGCAGCTGCGGTGTTGCAAAAGGGTCCTTGGTTCCCTGCAAGAACAACATTGGGGTGTCCAGACCGTACAGATGCTCATCGCGCAGTTTTTCGGTCTTCTTTGGTGCGTGCAGCGGATAACCAAGGAAGATGAGGCCTGGAGTCTGCATCCCTTCGGCCACCGCTGCCGACGCCATGCGCCCACCGAAGGATTTGCCAGCGGCGAATACGGGAAGACCTGCGGCAAGATTTTCAGCAGCCCATTCCCTTACCTGTTTCCACACTTCTACTGCTCGGGGAGCGCGGTCCGGAAACTTCTTGCCCGCATCCATGTATGGAAAATTAAAGCGCAGCGTGCTGATCCCAAGTCCGGGCAACGCAGTGGCAAACCCGGACATAAACGGGTGGTCCTTGCCCGCGCCTGAGCCGTGAGCGACGATGAGAAGCGCCTTTGGATCCGCGGCTGGATCCCAGAGCGCGCTCACGGTCTCGCCGTCGAATGGAATTCGTAGTTCTTCGCTCATGTGGTTAACCCTATGTGGAGGCATTGACGTCGTAAGGTCGTGGAGTAGAGCATTACTGGCTCCATTGCTCGCGCGTTCCCGTGCTGGATTCCTTCCCGTTTTCAGTTTTTACAGTCAACTTCTCCACGGCCTCACTACTATGAGCTTTCTTGTTGATCTTCAGAATCATGTTGCCGGAGACAAAATCAACACCGGGGATTCTTGCAGTGTCGTAGGTATTGTTTTGCCATTTTCCGTCCGCCAAGGTCACCAGGAGCTCTCCGCGTGCAGGCGCCTCAACGGATGCAATGTACGCGTGAGGATCGGTGGGAATGCAGGACCGATAATCCTCCAATTTCTTGATGCTCTTTCCGCAGAAGGACTCGTACGTATCATTCATGCTGTCGAGCTACTGCACGTATTTTTCTTCGGCCCAACTCTCCAGGTCGGCCGGATCCGCTCCGGTGCGCGCACGAGAGTAGGTGCCGCTTTTTGAGCCGTCTTCTGTCGTGAAAGTGACGGCTTCCAGCTCTGGAGAGGATTCTCCGATGCTCTCGAACATAACTAGTCCCATGACGCGCAGCTCATCCTCAGCGGTTTGGTAGCTCTGGAACATGCCGTCCGAATTGAACCGATAGGAATTCTCTAGGTAGACAGTGATATTGCCCGGTTCGTTAACTTTCCATGAGTTGATGAGGTTGTAGGGCGGAAGAAACCCCTTAACGGACTTGATCCCCGAATTCTCTACCCACATGGCCATCTTTTCGTCCGCCCACTGCTGGGCGGTAGCCGTCGTGGCAGGGGATGCGCCCGGACGTGACGATGCAGGATCCTCACTCTGAACGGAGGATACGTCTGGATTCGCTGTAGCGGCAGCAGTGGACGGTGCCGCCGACGAAGGCTGGGTGACCGCTTCAGCGCTCTTCTGCGGAACCGCTGCCGTGGAACAGCCGGTGAGCAGCAGCCCGGCAACAACAAGAGACAAGGGGATAGCTGCGCGCATGAGGCCTTCCAGGTCGGGTGATTCCCGATCAGTGTAGACCGGGACCTGATAAGGAACGAAACCTGTTTGGCCACCTTCTCGCCTCGTCTCGCCCCGCGGCTCTGTCCGCTGTTCCCGGCACAGCAAAACTGCCCCGCAGCCTTCGCACACAAGGTGAAAAGGACTGCGGGGCAGTTGCAGCTAGCAGCTGGCTACCGCGTTCGGGTTAGACCCCGAAGTATTCGGCGGTGGTGGCGGCCGCCACCGGCTGGTCCTTGCCGACCGACAGTTTCCCGTCGACGACATCGACCAGAACGGTGTCGCCCTCGCCCAGTTCGTCGGCGACCAGCAGATCCGCGATCGCGTCGTGAACCCTGCGCTGCACCAGGCGGCGCAGTGGGCGGGCGCCGAACTCCGGATCGTAGCCCTCGGTTGCCAACCAGCTGGTGGCCGCATCGGTCACCTTCAGCTGCAGCTTCTGGTCGGACAGGTAGCTGCGGGTTTCCCCCAGCACCAGGGTCACGATCTGGGCAATCTCCTCCTCGCTGAGCTTGCTGAACAGCAGTACCTCATCCAGGCGGTTCAGGAACTCGGGGCGAACGAATTCGCGCACCTTGCCCATGACCTTTGCCCGGATGTCCGAGCGTTCGCTCTGCGCATTGGCGGAGGCGAAGCCCAGTGAACCGGTGCGGCTGGCCAGGTACTGGCTGCCCAGGTTGCTGGTCATCAGGATCAGCGTGTTCGAGAAGTCCACGGTCCGGCCCTGGGCGTCGGTCAGCCGTCCGTCATCGAGCACCTGCAACAGAACGTTGAAGATGTCCGGGTGGGCCTTCTCGATCTCGTCGAGCAGGATCACCGAGTATGGGTTGCGCCGCACCTTTTCGGTCAGCTGGCCCGGCTCGTCGTGACCGATGTACCCCGGAGGGGCACCGATCAGCCGTGCCACGGTGTGCTTCTCACCGTATTCGCTCATGTCGATACGGATCAGCGCATCGGACTTGCCGAACAGGTTCGTCGCAAGCGCCTTGGCCAGCTCGGTCTTACCCACGCCGGTCGGGCCCAGGAACATGAACGAGGCAATCGGACGGTTGGCGTTGGCCATGCCGGTGCGTGAACGACGCACCGCACGAGCCACCGCGGAGACCGCATCGTGCTGGCCGATGACCGAGGAATGCAATTCCTCTTCCAGTTTGGCCAGGCGCGACTTGTCATCCGAGGTGATCCGGGCGGCCGGGATGCCGGTCGAGCGGGCAATGACCTCGGCGATCTGCTCCTCATCGACCACGCGGGTCACGCTCTTGCCACCGGTGGACTCCACCTGGCGGATCCGTTCGGTCAGCTCGGTGATGTGGTCGCGCCACGCACCGGCGTCCTCGAACCGTTCCTCCGCGATGGCCCGGGCCTTGTCCCGTTCGGAGTCAACCAGCTCGGAACGCAGCGCCTGGACATCCACGGTGCCGTCGGCGGCAATCGAGCGCCGGGCACCGGCAATGTCCAGCAGGTCGATGGCCTTGTCCGGCAGCTGACGGTCGGTCAGGTAGCGGGCCGAGAGGCTCACCGCGGCCTGCAGGGCCGCGTCCGTGTACTGGACTTGGTGGTGATCCTCGTAGGACTCCTTCAGACCCTGCAGGATCTGCAGTGCATGCTCCTCGCTGGGCTCATTGACGGTGACCTTGCCGAAGCGGCGGGTCAGCGCGGCATCCTTCTCCACCTTGCGGAACTCGGAGAGGGTGGTGGCGCCGATCAGCCGCAACTCACCGCGGGCCAGCCGCGGCTTGAGGATGTTGGCCGCATCCATGCTGCCCGATTCCCCGGCCCCCGCGCCGACCAACAGGTGCATCTCATCGATGAACACGATGGTCTGGCCCTCGGCGCTGGCGATTTCCTCCAGCAGGGAGGTCAGGCGCTGCTCGAAGTCACCGCGGTAGCGGGTACCGGCGAGCATGCCCGGCAGGTCAATGGAGATCAGCCGGGTGCCCGAGATCTGCTCCGGCACCTCGTCGGCGACGATGGAACGGGCCAGGCCCTCGGCGATGGCGGTCTTGCCGACGCCGGCTTCACCGATCAGCACCGGGTTGTTCTTGGTGCGCCGGGCCAGGATCTCAATGACCTGCTCCAGTTCCTGGTCGCGACCGATCACCGGGTCGATCTGCCCATCGGCAGCCAGTGCGGTCAAGTCGGTGCCGAAGCGCTCCAGCATCGACTCGTCGGATTCCTGTTGCTGTTCCTGCTGCCCCTGGCCGGCGGCACGCTGTGCCTGTTCGGCAGCGGCCTGCTGCAGGGACTGGGCGGTCACACCGTGCTCGGCCAGCAAGATTCCCACCGGGGACTCCGGGGAGAAGACAAAGGCCAGGAACAGGTGCTCCGGATCAATGTAGGTGGAGCCGTAGTTGCGAGCCACCTGGTAGGCGTCAAACAGGGAACGCTGGGCAGCGGCCGAGAGCCGGTTGGTCTTCTCGTTGCTTTCCGAGCGCTTGGGAAGACGCTGGTTGGCTGCGGCGGCCAGGGCCTCGAGGTCCACTCCCATGAACTTCAAGTGCGAGGCAACCGGTTCGGTATGCAGCAATGCCAAAAGCAAGTGCAAGGCATCGATTTCGTCGTGGCCGTCCTCGCTGGCAATAGTGGCAGCCCGTGAAACCACTTCATGAGTGCGTTGCGAGAGCAGACGGGTGATGTCGATCGGACGGGCTGATTGGGCTCGCGAAGAGAGGAACCGCGAAAGGAATTCCTCAAACGAGCCATCGGCGGATGAACCGAAGAACGCTGGCAAGTGAGCCTCCTGAAACTTGAGTGTTACGTACTCATGTTCAACGCTACAGATCGCCAACTATTCCCGAACACCGAAAATTGGTTCGAAAGTTATGCGCTTCACACGCTGGGGCGGCTTTAACGGTGCGGGGGGTCGATTTCTCGCGCGTTGAGATTCACCAGTTGGAGCTGGGTGGCCACGATCAGTGCCTGGACGCGGTCACGCACGCCAAGCTTGTGGAAGATTTTGGCCATATGCGATTTAACCGTCGTCTCGGCGACATCGAGGTATTTGCAGATTTCGGTGTTGTTCAGGCCTTGGGACAAGAGGGTGAGGATCTGCATCTCGCGGGCGGTGAGGCCCAGCTCGTCAGCGACACCTTCGGAGGAGGCGGGCGGGCTGTAGGCACGCTGCACGGCTGCGATCAGGTCCGTGGATACCGAGGGGGAGATGGCGGCGGTGCCCGAATGCACCGACAATACTGCCTGAACGATTTCCGCCGGCTCGGTATCCTTCACGAGGTATCCCGAGGCGCCGGCCAGTAGGACGGGCACCAGGTAATCATCGGAGGAGAACGCGGTAATCGCCAGGATTGCCGTTTGTGGACTGTGGTGTTTGATCTGTCGGGTGGCCTCGACGCCGTCCATGATCGGCATCTGCAAATCCATGAGAACAACATCCACCTCGTGAGAGGAGCAGTAGTTTACTGCTTCCTGTCCATTTTGTACGGAATTTAATAACAAAATGGCATCGTCTGTTGCTAGGATTGTGCCCAAGGCACGCCGGATGAGCGGTTCGTCGTCCGCAATCAGAACTCTGACTTGCTCCATGGGTAATTCAACTTCCTTTGCGGGAACCGAAAAAGTGGCTGCTTAGTGTCGAAGTATATAAGTTCTAGCGTTGGGGATGGATTATGAAACTCGTATATGCAGCAGCTGCACTGGCCTTGGCTATCTCGCCAATTGCCGCCGTTCAGTCCGCCGCACCCGCCCAGGCCGCACCGGCCGTGGCGCAGGCAGGACCTCCGGTGGCTTCGCCGGCCGGTTGGGCAACCGACTTCTCGAAGTGGGTCTGCAAGCGCTACGGAGTGTCTTGCTAATCAGCCTTTCGATGGCTTACCGCTTAGGCCCGGTTTAGAGTGCGCATGAGTTTACGAACAAAATTGCACCTAAGCCGGGTCTTCGGCGGTAGGAACCTGATTATTTGGCTCGGAATACTCGCTCTCGCAGCTGTAACGCTTACTGAGATTGTAACGCTGCTACAGAACGGCATCGGAAACAGTGATGGGCGAGTGATCCGAGCTGCTGGCTTTGCGGTCCTACTTATAATCATTCTTGCTCTGGCTTACAGGTTTGTGTGGGCTTCCCTTGGCGCCTACATTGCGATGTTGTTTTTTGCCTTTGGCAATGGGGAACAATTACTTCTTCTTGTTGCTTCACTCGGTATTTTTACCGCCTTGGTCGCAAGCGTTGATTCTGCGCTCGTCCGAAACATCTACCTGTCATTGTTAGTGGTTTGGATGTTGCAGTTTGCCATCCGTGCTCAAGATGACGCAATCACGCTAGTCGTACAAATTCCCGTAGTTATTCTTGCTTTTATGACCTCACGCAGCATCTTTGTGCTGCTCGAGAAGAACCAGCAGAGCGTGAAACAGATGGAGAGACTGCGGGAACGTACAGAGAACGCTATTCGTGATGAGCGAAAGAACATCGCGCGGGATTTGCATGACATTGTCGCCCACGACATCACTATCGTGGCGATGCAGTCCAAGGCCGCGAAGTTCGCAAACAATGACAATACTTCGCGTGAAGCGATCGACGTGATCTCTAAGCTCAGTTCGGAAACGCTGCACGATCTACGCTTAATGCTTAATGTTCTCCGTAGCGATGGAACCATGAGTGATATTGGGGCAGATCTCGACGGGAAGCCATCGGCAACTACTATCCAAGCCCTCCAGGGAGTAGCGGTTTTCTCCCAGCGTCTCAGAGACGCTGGGTTCGGCGTGCAGACTGACGTAGACGAAGAAGAAATTTCTGAATTGCCACGCTCGGCACATACTGCTCTCTATCGAGTGATGCAGGAAGCAACTACTAACATCATCAAGCACGCGGAGCCTGGCAGCCAGTGTTCCATTTCGCTCAAGCGCCGCGGAGACACTGCGGTGCTGCGCATGGTGAATCAAGTGATGACTAGCAAGAAGATCGCCACCAACGACGCATTGTGGGGTGGCAGTGGTCTCATTGGCATGGAAGACCGCATGCGGGCTTTCGGAGGCCAATTTGAGGCCGGAAAGCATGCTCACCAGTGGATTTTGGTCGCTGAGATCCCCTTCTGACCCACCCCCTCCTACTTAAGTACTATTTCGCTTCACAGAATGACGGGTTAAGTTAGATATGTATCGGTGAAGACCGATCACCGCGGAAGACGAATGACGGGGTTTTGCGAGTGGCTCCTGATTTTATCCGCAGTGATTAAAAGGTACGTTGCGTGTACTACGGAGTGTAACTTTCTCGGTGATGTGCCCCCATCGCATGCCGTGTCCGAGAGTACATGCAACGTACCTTTTATAACGTCCAAACGCATTCTGTATGTGCTTCCACTCACAATCGGTTGCACGGATCCCCAATGATGGCGAACTGTTGAGTTGTAAACGAATTCGCCCCTGAAGGAGACCCCGTGACCCAGCAGGCATATGCCACGGCCCACGACGCATACACCATCGATCCCGCAGCGATGGATCAGCTGTTTTTCGAAGCCCGCAGCGCTAATTCCTTCAGTGGCGAACCGGTATCCGACGAGACCCTCGAAGCCATTTACGATGCCATGAAGATGGGTCCGACGCTGATGAACAATCAGCCGCTGCGCATCAGTTGGATCAAGAGCGATGAAGCGCGCAACGCCATCGCCGCTACCATGTCCGGCTCAAATGCTGCCAAGGCGCTGGCGGCCCCGGCCCTGGCGGTGTTGTCCTTCGATCCGGAATGGCATGAACAGTTCCCCAAGTTCTTCCCGCACGCCCCGGAACGCAAGGCAATGTTCGAGGACGCCGAGTCCCGCGCCGCCGTGGGCAGCAGCAATGCCTGGCTGCAGGCGGGCTACTTCCTGATGGCCGTGCGCGCAGTAGGCCTGGCCGCCGGACCGATGGGTGGATTTGACCATGCAGCTGTGGACGCGGCCATTAACGAAGAAACGGGCCACAAGTCCTTCATGATCGTCAACGTCGGCAAGCCGGGCGCCAATGCCTGGATGGAGCGCCTGCCGCGCCATGAGGCGAAGTTCGCGGTGCGCAGCCTCTAGCAAGAAGTACAGGTGGGGCGCGGTCCATACTTGGACCGCGCCCCACCTGTATCAGACGTCCTGTTCGTGGGACTGTTTGCTAGCCCTGTTCTGGGGCCTCGGATTCGCCGCTGAGCAGCCGTTCGGATACCTTCTCCAGCGCGCGTTCCAGCGGGCCGCGAACGACTTCTGGCACCTCGATGAACTCGTCGATGACCACCAGGCCCTCGCGCTCGAAGCAGCGCAGCACGCGCTCAACTTCGGGGATGGTCGATTCCAGCTTGGGAATCAGGTGATGTTGTTCCTCGGGCAAGTCATCCTTGCCCGGTACTTGCAACGCGAACTCGGCACGCGGCTGGTTGGACGAAGCGGCATTGCTCAAGACGCCGGCCACCATCTCGGCCACCTCGCCTTGGCCGGGAACCGCCAGAGCATTGGTGAGCACGTTGGAGAAGATGACTTCGGCGACGAGCTCCTTGATCAGCCGGGCGCCTGGGCCGGTGGCGGCGTTCAGGGCGTCCCGCAGGCTCTCGGTGGGCACTGCGTTGGGCGCATCGTAACGCAGCATGGCCGTTCCAATCAGGGCATCCCAGTAGGCCGAAAGCCGTGGAATCTGGCCGAGGGAGGAAACTGCCGTTCCATCGGCCGGTTCCCAATCCTTTACCGGGTCCGTGGCGGCCTCATCAATCCGCACGTCCATGCCCAAGGCCGCGGCGGCCTGCTGCAGCTGATCGCCATGCAGCACGCCACTGGGGTCTGTCGGCTGACCCGCGCCAACCCACGCCACCAGCTCCCGCGCGGCGAAGACCAGCGGCAACTGCTCCAGTGCGGCGTTGGCCTCGTCGTCCTCCATGAAGGGCACGACGATGGGGGAGTCTCCGGCCATGCGGGAAAGGAACTCGAAGCTGGCCTTGAAGTCCTCGACGCTGCCGCCGAAGTGGGCGCTTTGACCCAGGAAGACCAGGTACTGCTTCAGCAGCCCGGCGCTGGCCTTGAGCACTTCCTCACCCAACGAGCGCAGGTGTCCGAGTTGCTCACCCAGGGCTGTGGAATCCAGGGTTGTCACATCGACTTCCTTGCGCAGCTGCGCATGCACGGTCAGCAGGGTGGTCAGCCCCTCCAGCGCGGCGCGGGTTTCGGCGGCAGACTCGTGTTGGAAGTGGCGGTACAGGGCCTGCTTGAAGGGCTGCAGGGCCTGGCGGACCTCGGTTTCGAAGGGTACCGAGCTCGCGCCGGGGCGGCGCGCGGGGTGGCCCTGGGCGGTCTTCTTCTTGTGCGGTTTGCGTGATGCCATGACGGGCGCGCGGTCCTTTGCGTAGGTTGGCAGTAAGAATCTGATTCCAGTCTACGCAGGCGGTTCTTAGCCCCGATGGGCTCCATCGGCGGGCTGGAATTCCAAAACGTGGAAAACATCAGCAAAACACCGGTATTCCGAGCAGAGGCAGCGAAAGCCCGTTGAGCGCCGCAAATATTGCGGTAGTTCCCAAGTTTTACTCCAAAAAATTCAGCGTAGTACAAAATGTGGTCTGGATCACCGTTGAATCTCCAGTTCGCGTTGCAATCGGGCGGCAAAACCGAGACAGTGAGTGCAAAGTTATTCCCTTGTGTCTGCAGGGGAAGCAAAAGATTTTCGTTGGTTTCCAAGGAGTGTGGATCATGGCCAAGGGTGCTGCCCCGGATCATGTAGTTATCGTCGGCGCGGGCTTCGTCGGCCTGTCGACCGCCTGGTACCTCCAGGAGCAGGGTGTGAAGGTCACGGTCGTAGACCGCGGCGGTGTCGCCTCCGGTGCATCCTGGGGCAATGCCGGCTGGCTGACCCCGGCCCTGACCCTGCCGATTGCAGAGCCCTCGGTCTTCACCAACGGGCTGAAGATGATGTTTGACCCGGCCTCGCCGCTGTACATCCCGCTGAAGGCCGACGCCAAGCTGATCCGCTTCCTGCTCGGCTTCGCCTGGCACAGCACCCCGAAGAAGTGGGAGCAGGCCATGCGGACCTTCTCCGAGATCGGCACCAGCGGCCTGGACGCCTTCGACGAGATTTCCGAATCCACCTCGGCCGGCCCGGGCGTGCAGGAAACCACCACTCCGGCCAACCCGTTCCTCACCGGCTTCCGCACCATGGCGGACCGCGACGGGCTGCTGCACGAATTCGAGATGATCCACAAGACCGGTGGCAACGTGGAGTACGACCTGCTGACGGGCGATGAGCTGCGCGGCATCGAGCCGACCCTGTCGGAGAACGTCGTGGCCGGCATTGCCATCAAGAACCAGCGCTTCCTGAACCCGCCGAAGTACATGGCTTCGCTGGCGGAGTCCGTTCAGGCCCGCGGCGGTGACATCATCGGCTCGTTCAACGTCACCGATGTGCGGGACAACGGCGGCTCGGTGACCGTTATCGGTTCCGAGGGCCGCGCAATCACCGCGGATCACGTGGTCATGGCCACCGGCGCCTGGATGAACGACCTGACCAAGAAGTTCGGCGTGAACGTCGTCGTGCAGGCAGGCCGCGGCTACTCCTTCACGGTCAAGCCGGAGCACATGCCGACCCACCCGATTTACTTCCCGGCACAGCGCGTGGCCTGCACCCCGCTGGGGGACCGCTTCCGCATCGCCGGCACCATGGAGTTCCGCGACGCCAACCACAAGCTCGAGCCCAAGCGCATCGAGGCAATTGTGGCGGCCGCGAAGCCGGTCTACACCGGCATCAACTGGGAGAACCGCCAGGAGGAATGGGTTGGCGGGCGTCCCTGCACCGCCGATGGCCTCCCGCTGATCGGGCAGACCAACTCCTCGCGCGTTTCGGTCGGTGGCGGACACGGCATGTGGGGCGTGGCCCTGGGGCCGCTGACCGGCAAGATCCTGGCCTCGCAGATCACCGGCCAGTCGGTGCCCGCAGTGGCCCGTCACTTCAACCCGTTGCGCAAGGGCTTCTAAGACCAGTAATCGGTCGAAGACCAACACGCATTCTGCCTCGCGGCCGGAGCCTCACCTTGGGGGATCCGGCCGCGAGGCCGTTTAAGAGCCCGGCCCCGAGGTTCGGGCCGCCCCGGAACGCCGGGGCCGGGAACCTTCAAGGTGTTGCGCGGTCAGTGGTGCCGGCGACCGGAGCCGCGCAGGATGGCCCGGTACCCTTCCCGGTAATTCGGGAAGGTCGGCTCCCAGCCGGTGGCGCGCAAGCGTGCGTTGCTCAGCCGGCGGTCGGCCCCACTGCCGGGGGCCTCCTCGCTGGCGGGTGGCGGCGTGGTGCCCAATAGGCCGGCCAGGTGCTCGTAGACCTCGGCCAGCTGCGCCGGCTCGTTGTCGGTGGCCAGGTAGAGCTCGTCGATATCGGAGCCAAAGTGCGCCAGGTGCACCACTGCCTTGGCCAGATCGTCGCGGTGGACCCGGTTGGTCCACTGCGAGCTTCGCGGCAGGCGGGCCTTGCCCTCGCGCAGGGAGTCAATCAGCCGGGTGCGCCCCGGTCCGTAGATGCCCGAGGCGCGCAGGATCGTGACCGGCAGGGCTGAATCCAGCAGGTAGTCCTCGGTGCAGGCCAGGACCTTGGCCGTTTCCCGCCGCGGCTCCTTGGGGTGTTGCTCGGTGACCCACTGCCCGTCGTTGCCGGCGTTCACCGCCGTGGAGGAAATGTAGAACAGCCTGCGCAGCGCGGGGGCCTGTTGCTGCAGGGCGGTGACCAGGTGCCGGGCCGCCTGCAGATAGCTGTGCTCGTAGCCTGCGGCGTCGCGGCTGGCCGGGACCGGGGTGAACAGCGCGACCTCGGTGTCCGGGTCGATTGGCGGCAGCTGCCCGCTGGCCACATCCACCTGCTGCCCGTGAAAGGTTGGCGGCAGCTTCTGCGGATTGCGCCGCCAGGCGGTGACATGGGCTCCGCGGGCCTGGAAGCGGAAACCGGCCTCCGTGCCCACGTCCCCGCAGCTGATCAGTAGTACCTTCACGAATGCGGCTCTCTTCCCCCGGGTGCAATCTTGGCAGGTGCGCCGGCCGACGGCCGTGGTGCGCAAATCCTGCCTGCTTACAGCATAGACACTGCGGCGTGTTTCCTTGCTAGAATCACAGTGTTCGAATATGTGTACGAAAAGTGGTGGGCGATGGCTGCGAAGGATCCGCTGGTCCCCGAGGCCAGCAGCAGCGGGCCGGTCGGCGCGGTGCAGGCCATGGGGTTCCCCTCACCGGCGCGCGATTACTTCGACGGCGGGCTGGACCTGAACCGGCTGCTGATTACCGACCGCGTCTCCACATTCATCATGCGGGTCGCCGGAGGGGCGATGGTCTCCGCAGGGATCCATGACGGGGATGAAATCATCGTGGACCGCTCCCGCTCGGTCCAGCACGGCAGCGTGGTGGTGCTGAGCCTCAATGAGCAGATGCTGGTGCGCCGCTGGCAGGTGGAGCGGGGCCGGGTCGGGCTGCTCAGCGACGAGTCGGCCCAGCCGCAGTGGCTGGGTGAGCATGACGAGGTCGAGGTATTCGGCGTCGTGACCAGGTGCCTGCATTATGTCCGCTGACCCATCCGCACAGGCCGGCGAGCACATCGCCCTGGTGGACGTGAACAACTTCTACGTTTCCTGCGAACGGGTTTTTGATCCCACCCTGCGCAACCGGCCGGTGGTGGTGCTGTCCAACAACGACGGGTGCGTGGTGGCCCGCTCCGCCGAGGCCAAGGCCCTGGGCATCACCACCGGCCAACCCTACTTCCAGGTCCGCGACCTGCAGCGCAGCCACGGGCTGGCGGTGCGCTCGAGCAACTACGAACTGTACGGGGACCTCTCGGCCCGGGTCATGGAGGTGCTGGCCCGCTTCGGAACCTGGCAGGAGGTGTATTCCATCGACGAGTCCTTCCTGGGGCTGACCGGGTCCCTGCAGCAGGTGCAGCGCACGGCCGCGCAGATTAGGGCGGCCCTGCAGCGTTCGGTGGGGGTGCCGGTCTGCGTGGGGGTGGCCGCCACCAAGACGCTGGCCAAGTTCGCCAACCATGTGGCGAAGAAGAACCCCGGACTGCAGGGGGTCTGCGTGGAGCAGTTGATGGACCCGGAGGTGGTGGCGCGGATCAAGTCCCTGGTGCCGGTCACCGAGGTGTGGGGTGTGGGACGCAAAACCGGCAGGAAACTGGCCGGGATGGGCATCGTGAGCATCGCCGACCTGGCGGGCGCGGACCCGCAGCTGATCCGCAAGAGGTTCTCCGTCGTGCTGCAGCGCACCGTTTTTGAACTGGGCGGCACCCGCTGCATCGGCCCGGTGGAGGAGCGTGCCGACAAGGGGCAGGTGATGTTCACCCGTTCCTTCGCCCACCCGGTGACCAGCCGGGAGCAGATGCGCGAGGTGATGAGCTTCTACGCCCAAAAGGCCGCGGCGCGCCTGGCGCGGGAGGGGCGCTACGCCGCACTGCTGACGGTGATGGCCGGAACCAGCCGCTTTGCCGCAGGCCCGGCCTCCTTCCCCTCCACCCAGGTGCGCCTGCCGCAGGCGACACGGGACCCGATCCTGATTACCCGGCTGGCGGTGCAGGCGATGGAGGGGCTGATGGAGCCCGGCACGGAGTATGTGCGTGGCGGGGTGATCCTCTCCGGGCTGAGCGACCAGCCCGAGGCCACCCAGCTGGACCTGCAGTGGCAGGACGCGGCACCGGCACCGCAGGGCGCCGGGGACAGCGGGGAAACACTGAGCCAGATGGTGCAACAGGTGACCGAGCGTTTTGGCAGCAAGGCGATCGGGCTGGGACGCAGCGGACTGGCCGGGGACCCGGACTGGGCGATGCGCCGCGAGCACATGTCCCCGCGCTTCACCACGAACTGGGATGAGCTGCCCACGGTCCGGGCCTGAATCCGGTTGCCGCGCGGCGGGGGCCCGGCGGGGTGCCACAATGAGAGCATGAGGTTTCCCCGGCGTGCACCACAGTCCCTGGCCCTGTCCTGCGTCCTGGCGTTGGCGCTGAGCGGATGTTCCGGCGGGGCCCCGCAGCCCGACCCCGCCCCGACCCCGGCCCCCGGCTCTTCCAGCCCCGCCCCCAGCGGCAGTGCCTCCGCACCGGCGTCCCCCACGGCGTCGCAGAGCCCCACCGCCTCCCCGACGCCCACCGCCTCCCCGCAGGATCCGGAGGCGCAGCGGGCCAGTGAACTGGTGCGGGACCTGGAGGTGCAGCAGCAGGCCGGACTGCTGGTGATGGCCGGGGTGCCGGCCACCGGTGCCACGCAGCAGGAACTGGACCAGCTGGCGGACGCGGGGATTGCCAGCGTGTTCCTGCGCGGGCGCTCGCAGTTGTCGCTGCAGCAGACCGCCGGCCAGGTGAAGCAGATCCGCAAGGCCGTGGCACCGAACGTGCCCGGCCAGCTGGAGCCGTGGATCGCCACCGACCAGGAGGGCGGTTCGGTGCGGGTGCTGCAGGGCTCGGGCTTCACCAACCTGCCCAGCGCGCTGACCCAGGGCGGCTGGTCGGCCAAGCGTCTGGCCCAGTCCACCGGGCAGCTGGGCCGGCAGCTCAGTGAGGCCGGGGTGAACGTGAACCTGGCGCCGGTGGCCGACACGGTTCCCAAATCGCTGGGGGCCGGCAACGCCCCCATCGGGCAGTGGCAGCGGAATTTCGGTTACGACCCGGACACCGTGTGGGATGCGGTGGGCGAAGTGAACCAGGCGCTGGATGATGCCGGGGTGCAGCCGGTGATCAAGCACTTCCCGGGCCTGGGAAGGGTGAAGGGCAACACCGACACCACCGAACGCGTGGTGGACACCGTCACCGACGCCCAGGACCCATACCTGCAGCCCTTCGTGCGCGGCATTGAACAGGACCTGGCCTGGGTGATGATCTCCAACGCCAGCTACTCCAAGCTCGACGCCAAGAACCCGGCCCCGTTCTCCCGGGCGATCATCGATGAGCTGCTGCGCGACCAGCTGGGCTATGAGGGCCTGGTGATCTCCGATGACCTGTGCGACGCAGCGGCCGTGTCCGAGACCGCGCTGGGGCAGCGGGCGGTGAAGTTCATTGCCGCCGGCGGCACCTTGGCCCTGTGCGTGCAGGCCGATGAGGCGGTGCAGATGGTGCAGGCGATTGCTGCCCGCGCTGCCAAGGACGGGGCCTTCGCCGACACCGTGCGCCAGGCGGCCACCCTGGTGGTCACCGAGCACCTGCGGGCGCAGGAGTAAGTGCAAGAGCCCCGGTCGTGCCCCCAGCATCTGCTGGGAGCACGACCGGGGCTCGGTACCTCAGGACGGAACAAGTCCTGCCGGATCGTGCCGGCTAGTTCTTGTGGTGTCCCGACTTGTGTCCGTCGACCACGGTGAGCACCTCGGCGCGATCACCATCGTTCTGCGGCTTGTGCTTGTTCTTCTTCTCACCGAGCTTTCCGGTGCCGTTGTGCAGGTGCAGCAGCAGCGCCTTGGACTCCTTCTTCACGTTCTCGACGCTGACCGGGATGTGGTTGCCCTTCAGGTCGGTGAACAGGGTGCCGGTGGCGCCGAAGTCCAGCTGCGGGCTGGCGACGTTGAAGTCGATCCACTTCGTGGTGTCCACCGGAACCAGGGCGCCCTGGTCATCCGTGTGGTACCAGGAGTAGGACTGCACGCGGTAGGAGATCTTGCTGCTGGACTCATCCAGGCCCAGCGAGCTGAGGGCCACCGGCAGGATCGCCACGTTCGTGTCGAAGGTGTTGGTGTCCACGTCTCCCAGCACGCCGTTCAGCGGCTGCAGGTCAACCTGGGCCCCGGTCTTCGAATCGAAGGTCGCCACCAGGTCCAGGTCGATGTCATCGAGCTGGGTGGTGAACGAGACGTAGTCGGCCTTGCCGTCCCCGTTGGTGTCGAATTCGACGTCCAGTTCGGTGGCGCCGGCCAGGTTCGCCCAGTTGTCCCAGGTGGAGATGCCGATGTTCAGCAGCCCATCGGCCACCCCGGTGCGCGGTGCAGTGGTGGAGGCGCCCACGTACTGCAGGTCCATGGCGCTGGCCACGGGGATCGACTCCAGGCGCTTGCCCTCACGCTTGCTGGTGGCGCCCAGTTCGAACGCGCCCAGCAGGCTGGTCACCTGGCCCTCACCCTTGCCCAGGGCCAGATCCTGGCCCTTGAGCTTGATGCTGGTCTGGTTCTGCCCCTTCTTCAGCTTCTTGACCTGCCCGCTCATCTCGGCAGTGGGCTTCGGCGCGGCCTGGACCGGCACCCGCAGGGTGGGGGCCTTGGAGCTGCTCAGTTCCACGCGCCCGGTCACGTCGCTGACCCAGGCCCGGGCCAGGCCGGACTGGGTGCGCTCCATGGTCGGGTCCATGGTCTTGGAGAACTTGCGTGGGTCGATGCGCAGGGTCACGTTGACCTTGGCGCTCTTGCCCGGCGCCACCCGTACCAAGGAACGGTCCAGGCTGTAGCTGGCACCCGGGATCTCGGTCGAGGGCACGTACTTCAGCTTGTAGTCCACGCTCTTCTTGCTGGTGTTCTTCACCGTGATCGAACGGGTGGCGGAGAACTTCTTCTTCGCGTCCAGTTCAATGACCCCGAATACCACGGAGGTCAGGTCCGGGTTCTTGGTGTCGAAGGCGTAGGCCGGGGAGGAGATTGCAGCATCGGCCATCACCCGTCCGGCGCCCACGCGGTTCGGCCCGTAGGCCTTGCCGTTGGCGGCCAGCACGTCGGCGGCGGCGGTGTTCATGATCAGGCTCTTGGCCTGCTCCGGGCTGTAGTTTTTGCCTTCCAGCACCAGGGCGGCCACACCGGCGACCATTGGGGTGGCCATCGAGGTGCCGGACTTGACGGACGGACGGTTTCCTGTGCCTACGGCCACGGAGCCGATCTGCGTTCCGGGGGCCGCCACGTCCGGCTTCACCACGCCGTTGGAGCCGTGCACCCCGCGCGAGGAGGAGGAGTTCAAGGTGTCCTTCGCCCCGGAATCCCCGGAGGTGGCCCCGATCAGATCGGGGGACAGGGTGACCTTCAGGGTTCCGGCCTCGGCCGCCGGGCGCAGCTTCTTGGAGTTGTCCAGGGTCAGCTGGGCGCCGGGGATGGTGGCGTTGCCGGCGATCCCGGCATCAAACAGGTTCGTTTCCGAATCCAGCAGCACCCCGGTGGCGCCCCCGGCTTCGGCGTTGTTGAAGCGGGCGGCGGAGCCACAGGGGAACTGCCCGTCTTCGCTCCACTGCAGCCACACCCACTTGCCCTTGAGCGAATCGGCCGCAAAGGGCTCACAGCCAAAGGCGTTGGAGGACGGGGCCATGACCACTTCACCGCTGAGCTTGGCAGGATCGGCGGAGGTGTAGTTGAAGTTCGAGGAGTACTGTCCGGCGACGGTGCCGGCCACATCGGCCGGGGCATCGACCTGGATGCCGTCCAGGGAAACCTGCGAGCCCACGGTGTTGGCCACCGTCAGGGAGCTGCGTGAGTTGCCCGGCGAACCGCCGATGTCGGTAACGTCCCCGGCGTTGCCGCTGGCGACGACCGAGAGGATCCCGGCCTTGCTCAGCGCGTCAACGATGTCGTTTTCCGGGTCCTGCGTGGGGGAGCGGTCCGAACCCAGGGACATGTTCACCACGTCGGCGCGGTCGGAGAAGTCCCCGTCGCCGTTCGGGTCCAGCACGTAGTCCAGGGCCTGGCCCACCACGGCGGAGGAACCGGAGCAGCCAAAGACGCGGATGCCGATCAGCTGGGATTCCGGCGCCGTGCCCGGACCGACGCGCATCGTGGAGACCTCCTTGGCGGTGAGCTTGGAGTAGTCCCCGCTGAAGGTGGTGCCATCGGCGTTCACGCCGTAGCCCGAGGAGCTGCCGGCCACGTGGGAACCGTGCCCTGCGCTCTGGCAGTCCAGCGGGTTCGGGTCGGGGCGCGGCACCGGCTGGTAGTCCGCAGCCTTCGGGTCGGCATTGTAGTCATCGCCCACCAGGTCCCAGCCGCCAATGAACTTCTCGGGATCCAGCAGGCCGGAGTCGGCCGAAGGCAGTTCGTGGGAGGCCTGGGCCTGCTTGTATCCCTCCAAGGTCCCCGGACCGCCGAATCCGGCGTGGGTGTAGTCCACGCCGGTGTCCAGCACGGCGATCTTCACGCCCTCGCCGGTCTTGCCCAGCGCCTTCCAGCTTTCCAGCGCGCCGGTGTCAATGACGGCGCCGCGGTTGGTTGGATGCTTGGGAACGATGGCGCTGATCTTGGCAACGTCCGGGCTTTCAGCCAGTTCGCGCAGCTGTTCGGCATCGCCCTTCAGTGCCACGCCGCGCAACGTGTTTGCCGTGGTGTACAGGACTTCGGACTTTGATTCCTTGGCCAGCGCCTTGCCGCGCTTTTCGACCTCGGAACGGATCTGCTTGACCCGCTTGGTGTTCTTCTTGCGGGTCTTGACCTCCACTTCCTCGAAGGCGCCGGCGCCTTCGAGCTGAACGTATACCGATACTTCACCGCTGGCCTTGGCCAGCGGCCCGGAGACCTTCAGGTCCTCCAGGGTTGAATTGTGCTTGCCGCCAAGCGACTGTGCTGCCTCACCGTCGGCAGGTCGCGGCACCGGGGCCGCCATGGTGGGTGAGGATATGGTGACTGCCAACGCCAAGGCGGTGGCCGACGCCATGACCGTACGGGCAAGGCCCGATGGGCGCCGAGTGATCATGATTCTCCTAGCTGGGCTGGAAAGCGGAATCATCCTGCGCGAGTATCGGCTCCCGGCAGAAGCACCCCATTGCCCCAAGATCAGTCGCCGCTAGGCTTTCTTGACGTCCGCTCGTGCGTCAAGATCCCACCGTTATCTTATGTGACCATGACCACATTTCAAGCGTTTATTGAATAGTAATCTTCGGAGCTTCGCATTTTCACTACCCAGCGGGCGATAGCGGGAGGAAAAATGCCGCGAGATTCCCGGCCCGGAGGCGGTTCGCAGCTCGCGCGGCGTTCGTGGGAAGTATGACGCCATCTGACGTCCGCCCCCGGCCGGGGGCGGAGATCAGCTGGCGTTGTTGGTGCTGTGGGGTGCGGGCGCCGGGCTACACCCGGTTGATCAGTGCCTGCAGCCGTTCGCCCATTTCAATGATGCGTTCGGCCACGACCGCCGCGGGGTCCGGGTTGATTGCGTTCTTCGGCGGCAGTACACGGATGTTCTGCGGGCATTGGAAGTCCGAGCAAATCAGCGTGCCCAGGCTGTTGCCGTTGCGTCCGCTGGCGCCCGAACGCCGGGCGTTCCACATGGTGACAGGGTTGGGGGCGTTGACGTCACGGCAAATCTCGCACATGATCGCGCGCTTGACCTTCGGGGTGGTGTCCGGCGCGCGCAGCAGCAGTGCGCGGGTCGTGCCGTCCGGGCCCGTGGCGACCAGGTAGGCGCGCTGCGGCATTTTAGGATCGCGCCAGCCCAGGAAATCATGTTGCTCCCACTGCAGGGTGGGGAAGCTTTCCGGAAGGGTGAGTTTGCGGGCTTCGGAGCGGGAGGCGTTGATGAAGCTGGAGCGGATGGTGGATTCGGTAATGGGCTGCATGAGGATGTCCTGGCGTAGGTGGGTGCGGACAAGGCGCACCGGCGGGTAGGGAAGCTAGGCCCTGCAACGAACATCGGGAACGCGAAACGGCGGCAGCGCGCACGGCGCACTGCCCGAGGTGGCGTTAACCCCGTCCGCCGGCAGGGGCGAACGGGCGGGGAATCCTCAAGCCCATGTGGGCCACACCCCTTTCCCGTGCCAGGCACGTATCGCAGTCAGCAGACAAGTCATCGGCGGCTCCGGCAAGGGCGGAACCAGAATGAGCCCTGCGGCGCCAACAGCGGCACACGACTCACTTTTTAGGGTAACAGCCAACGAACGCCGAGGATCTCACATTCCCGGGGGGAGATGCGCCACAAGGGGGCAGTATCGCAATATTGCCCCCTTGTGGAATCCTGCGTGGCTGGAGCCTAGCGACGTCCGCCCTGCCAGAGGGCATCGAACGGGGTGGCGCCCGAGACGCGGTGGCGGATGCCCTCGGTCACGAACTCCTTGGCGGTGCGGGCCGCCTCCAGTGGGGAGGCGCCCTTGGCCAGCTCAGCGGTCACGGCGGCAGCCAGGGAGCAGCCGGCGCCGGAGACGGCAACATCACCAATCTTCTTGGCGCGCAGCACCTCCAGGGTGGTGCCGTCGTAGAAAACGTCGATCGCGTCCTCACCGGCAATGCGGACCCCGCCCTTGGCCAGCACCGCGGCGCCGGAGGCCTCGTGGATCTTCTTGGCGGCGGCGATCAGGTCTTCCTCCGAGGAGATCGAGATCCCCGACAGCTGCTCGGCCTCGAAGTGGTTCGGGGTGACGAAGGTGGCCAGCGGCAGGAGGTTCGCCTTCAGGGCCTGGTCGGTGTCCAAGGCGTGGCCCGGCTCCTGGCCCTTGCAGATCAGCACCGGGTCGAGCACGACGTTCTTCCACGCCTGCTTCTTCAGGGCGTTGGCCACGGTGTCGATCGTGGTCGGCGAACCCATCATGCCCAGCTTGACGGTGTCCAGGCTCTCGGCGTAGCAGGCCTGCACGGCCTCGAGCTGGTCGGCGATCACCTGGGCATCGACCGGCACGAAGCGGTGGTTCCAGTTGTCCTTCGGGTCAAAGGAGACGATGCAGGTCAGTGCGATGATGCCGTAGGTGTTCAGTTCCTGAAAGGTCTTCAGGTCGGCCTGCGCCCCGGCGCCGCCGGTCGCTTCGGAACCGGCGATGGTCAGGGTGATGGCAGGGCGTTCAGCAGTGCTCGTAGAAGTCATAGTTCAAGTGTAGGGAATCGGCGGGGGTGCTCAGTTCGATTCACGGGACATGACACTGATCTGTGTGGCCTTGGACCAGCCGGGCGCCAGCGGGTTGGCGTGCTGCTCCTCGGCGACCAGCAGCATCCAGCTCATCCCGTGCTGAAATGCCGAGCCGGCGAAGTTGGCCAGTACGGCCCTTCGGGCCAGGTCCGGTTGGGAGGGCGAGTACAGGTCCGGGTCGGAGAGCAGCGCGAAGTTCGAACCCAGGTGCATCCGCCCGCGGGCGACGGGGCGGTCAAAGTCGGTGACCTCCACGACGTCGTAGTTATCCATCGGTGCTTCAAAAATGGTGGAGGTATCGGGCAGCTTGACGACCTGCTCGACATCTTCGGGCTTCCCGGCCAGCAGGACGAGCGTGGCGGTGTGCTGCCAACCCTGCTGCGAAAGTTCGGTCGCGGCCTGGTCATTGCGGGCGCCGAGCAGCATCAGCCGGGTCGCGTCGGAAGGGGCCTTCCAGGAGCCCTGGGGCCAGTAGCGCAGCAGCTCCACATCATTGCCGTCCTCGGAGACCGAGCGGACTTCCTCCGGGGAGGGCACCGAGGGAATGCGGTCCCGCAGCAGGGCATAGCTGTTCGTCCATTCCGGAAGCTGTCGGGCTGCGGCGTTCATGCGGGACTCCTCTGGTGGTCAGGGCCTGGGATTCGTACTTTCGACTTTACGCCCATTTGCCGCCCCGTCCAGATCAGTGTGACCAAACCCGGGCCGGGAACCCGGTGCGTCAGGAGGCCAGGTTTCCGGCGGCAGGACGCCCGGGGTGGGTGCCCTGGGGTTCCTCGGCATCCCGGGCTGCGGAATCATCCAGCAGCCCCAGCAGGTCATCGAACAGGGAGCGCACCACCGGCAGCCGGGAGAGAACCGCGAACTTCGCGGCAAGGGGCGCCGCATTGCGCATTAACCGGCGGGAGCGGCGTTGGTTTGCAGTGCTGTCATAGGCCCAGAGGAAGAACAGCATCCGGGAGAGCAGCAGCAAGAAACGCGGCAGGTCCCGGCGGATTCCCAGGGGCGGCAGGGGTCGGGCCTGCTCGACCACCTGCTGCCACATCTTCAGCTCGGTCTCCCGGCCCGGCGCGCCGGTGGGCTCCGCCTCGCCGAGCAGCACCTTTAGAAAAGTGGGGCCAAAGCCGTGGTACGGCTGCAGTACGCCGACCGAGATATCCAGTGCGCTGCGGATATTGCTTTCCAACGTGTTGCCCTCTGTCAGGACCTGCTGGCAACGCTCGAACTGTTCCTGGCGCAGGCGCAGCAGCAGCTGCCCGACAATCTGTTCCTTGGACTCGAAGTAGTAGTACGCGTGCGACAGCGACACACCGGCCCGCTGGGCGATGACGCGCATGCTCGCCTCCCGGTAGCCGAGCTCGGCAAAGGCCTCCAGGGCGGTCTGCAACAGTTCGGCCCTGGTGTTGCGGCCCTTGCGGGTGGCTGGCTGCACGGCGGCGATTCTCCTTCAAGGCCCGGCGATCAGGGTCCCGGGCTCTATTCTACGGACTTTTGAACGCGTTCAAAAATAACGGTTCGGAAACGACGGATCCAGGCCTGAATCAACTGAAGCCCCCTGTTCCTACCGGATGTTGATCGAAGAACACCAGATGGAAATGGGTTTGGGAGCCTACCCGTATCCACTGTGACGCAGCTGACTTTTGACCCGACAGGCTGCAGGCGGCCCAAAGTGCTGTGGTTCTTCGAATGGGGCTGGCTGATCGGCGGGAACCCGAAGGGGCAACAAGCGCCGGGCAGGCCGCTGGGCCCAGCGCCATCCAAGGGGCCGAAGCGTGGGATAATGGTGGGGCAAGTGCTAATACAGCGGGGTCCGGTCGGCCCCACTTCCGGGGCGGATCGCCCCACCCCTCCAGACGGAAACCGCAGCCGGTTTCCCGCGGGCGGCGAAGTGGGAAGGCAGGCAGGACCCTGGCGAACCACTTCTAATGAGGAAAATTTCATGGGCGCATCAAACGCCAACTCCCTGACCGAACATCGCTCCAAGGCCATTTTCGCGGCCACCGGCAGCCCCTATTTCTCCACCGTCCTGGCCCTGATGGCCACCGTGGTCATCCTTTCGAACATCGGCGCCTCCAAGGGCGTGGCGTTCGGGCCGATCATCACCGACGGCGGGTTCTTCCTGTTCCCCATCGCCTACATCCTGGGCGATGTGATCTCGGAGGTGTACGGGTTCAAGGCCGCACGCCGCTCCATCCTGGTCACCTTCGCCCTGGCCATCTTCGCGGTGGTGTGCTTCTGGATCATGATTGCCCTGCCGTCGGCCGACTTCTATGACGGACAGCAGGCCCTGGAGCGCACCCTGGGCCCGGTGTGGCAGATCGTGCTCGCCTCCGTGCTGGGCTTCCTGACGGGGCAGATGGCCAATGCCTGGGTGCTGGTCAAGCTGAAGGAACGCTTTGGCGAACGTGGACTGATCGGCCGCCTGATTGGATCCAGCGGGGTTGGTGAATTCCTGGACACCCTGATCTTCTGCTCCATCGCCGCCTCGGTGATCGGCATCGCCGATGCCGCCAGCTTCATCAACTACGTGGTGGTCGGCTTCGTGTACAAGACCGGGGTGGAGATCATCTTCGTTCCCCTCACTTCCCTGGTGATCCGCTGGTTCAAGCGACGCGAGCCCGGGTACCGGGACGCTGGCCTGCAGGGCCAGGGCTAGGACGAAATCCTCCACGCGGAGGATGCCTCTGCCACCGCGGGGCCGATAGCCTCGAAAGATGAGCGAAGCGGCCCCCACCATCGGCATTCAGGGCCTGGTCGCCGGTTACGGCGCCCAGGCCCTGTGCGCACCCCTGGACCTGCAGCTGCACCCCGGGCAGGGGGTTGGCATCATCGGGGTCAACGGCAGCGGGAAGTCCACGGTGCTGCGCGCCATCTTTGACCTGCAGGCGCCGCTGGAGGGCAGCGTGCGTTTCGGGGACGAACCGATGAACGCGGCCGCGCTGGACTACCGGCGCAAACTGGCCCTGCTGGTGGAGGACGCCGCCTTCCTTGACGAGCTGAGCGTGGCCGAACACCTGGACCTGGTCGCGCGCGGACACCAGGTCCGGGACCCGGAACAGGCCGTGGCCCGGGAGCTGGACTTCTTCGGCCTGCAGCCGGTGGCCGCGCATCTGCCCCACGAGCTCTCCTCCGGTCAGCGGCGCAAGCTGATGCTCGCCGCCGCCCTGATCCGGCCGGCGGACTACCTGGTGCTTGATGAACCCGAACAGCGCCTGGATCCCCAGTCCAAGGCCCGGCTGGCCGAGCGGCTCAGAGACCGCCGCGAGCAGGGGGCCGGGCTGGTGCTGGTCAGCCACGATGCCGGCTTCATCGGGCAGTGCACCGCTCGCGTGCTGCTGCTGGACCAGGGGCAGTGGAGGGAACTGACAAGCGCGCAGGCGGTGAACTGGCTTGCCCGCTAGCATGCGCTATCCGCAACCGGCCGCCAACGCACCGGGCCTGGATCCGCGCGCGGTACTGCGCCAGGCGCGGCGGGCGCGCAGCCGGGCAGAGAAGTTCGACGCCTTTTCCGACACCTACATGTGGATCCTGCTGGTGGGTTTCGGGTTGGCCTATGCCTTTGGTTTCCTGCGGGCCTGGCTGGGGGCGCTGCTGGGCGAGTTCGCCGCGCCGGTGCCGTTGCCGAGCGCGGTGCTGCCCCTGGGACCGGTGCTGCTGGTCGCGGTCCTGGTGATCCCGGCCCTGGTGGCGCGCCTGCTGCTGCATCTGGGGCCGGCCGCGGTCAGTGCCGCCCAGGCGGTGTGGTGGCTTTCGCTGCCCATTGACCTTCGGGGGCTGCACGCCGCGGCGTTGCGCCGCGCCCGTTGGATTGGGGCGCTGGGCAGTGTGGCCGCCGGGGTGCTGTGGTTCGCCCTGTGCTGTGCGGTGATGCCGGCCCCCACCCTGGTGCTGGCCGCTGCCGCGCTGGGAGCTGCGGTCCTGGCCGGGGTGCTGGTGGCGAACCTGGCGGTCATCGCCCAGGCCCGCGGCGCCACCAACCGGCTGCGCCGGGCCGGCACGATGCTGTTGTGGTCGGTGATGCTGGCGTCACTGGCCGGGTGGGGGCTGGCGGTGGCCGGGATCCTGCCCGATGTGGAGGGCTGGATGCGGGACTGGGCCTGGCAGGGGAGGAGCTTCCTCGTGCTCGTCCTGGTTCTGCTGGTGCTGGTGCTGCTCACCCACGGCCCGGCCGGGCGTGCGGTGCGCGGCATTCCGCCACGGGTGCTGCGCGCTGCCGGGCAGCGGCAGCAGGTGGTGTCCGCGGCGCTGGGCGTGATGAACCCGGGAGCCGCGTTCGTGCAGGCCCCGGCCATTCGCGGGCCGCGTCCGCGGCGCCAGAAACGGGGCGCGCGGCTGCCGGTGCTGCAGCAGGTGCTGCTGACCCGGGTGTGGCGCCGACGCCTGGCCGTGCCGCCACTGGGGATGGGTCTGGCGCTGGCGGCGGTGCTGCTGCTGGTGCGTTCGGCGGCGAACCCGATGACGCTGGCGGTTGGGTTGCTGCCGCTGCTGGTGCTGCTGATGCTGGCCGCGGCCAGCGCGGTGGAACCGCTCCTGGCCTCGGCGGCGCTGCGCCGGATGCTGGCGGCGGACCGCACCCAGGTGGTGCGCGCGGCGGCGTGGCTGATCCTGCCCGCGGCCCTGCTGGCGACCTGCCTGGCGGTGGGCGTTGCCGCCTGGTTGTTCGTGCTGCCCTCCTGGACGGCGGCACTGGCCGGGGTGCTGCTGGCCAGCGGCGGGGTGTTCGCCGGAGCGGTGCAGCGGGCCGGGCGCGGGCACCAGAACTTCTCAGGCCAACTGCTGGCGGCCGGCACCAGTACCGAGGGGTTCGCAGCGGTGGGGTATTCCCTGTCCGGGGTGCTTCCGGTGTTGGCCGGGGCCGCACCGCTGCTGGCGGTGCTGCTGGGCACCACCGATGTGCCCTGGGTGCTGTGGGCCGTGGGCGCACTGGCCTGCGGGGGCGCCCTGGCGGCGCTGCGCGAGAAGGCAGCCTGAGCTTCCTCCGGCCGTTAGGCCGTTAGGCCGGCTGGCCCTGCGGGTCGGGTTTGCCGGCGTAGTACTTGGCCATGACCTCGTCCTTGAACTCGAAGAACGTGCCCTGTTCGATCGCTTGGCGGGCGGATTCAACCAGGTTCACGGTGAAGTGCTCATTGTGGATCGAGATCAGCGTGTGGCTGAGCAGCTCCTTGGCCTTGTACAGGTGGTGGATGTAGGCCCGGGTGAAGTGCTGGCAGGCGTAGCAGGTGCAGCCGTCGACCAGCGGGGTGAAGTCGCGCTTGTAGCGGGCGCCGGAGAGGTTGAAGCGGCCGTGCGGCGTGTAGAACGCCGAGTTGCGCGCCACCCGGGTGGGGGAAACGCAGTCGAAGGTGTCGGCCCCGTTTTCGATGGCGGTGAAGATGTCATCCGGTTCGGAGATCCCCAGCAGGTGCCGCGGCTTGTCCTCGGGCAGTTCCTGCGCGCACCATCCCACGATGGTGCCCAGGTTTTCCTTCTCCAGGGCCCCGCCGATGCCGAACCCGTCAAAGGCCATTGCCCCCAGGTCCCGGCAGGCCTTGCGGCGCAGGTCTTCGTACTGGGCGCCCTGGATGACCCCGAACAGGGCCTGGTAGGGCTTGGTGCTGCGCTCGTCGGTGAGCCGGAAATGTTCGGCGATGCAGCGTTCGGCCCAGCGCCGGGTGCGCTCCAGAGACTCGACCTGGTAGCCGCGCGAGTTCTGCAAGGTGGTCAGCTCGTCAAAGGCGAACATGATGTCCGCCCCGATCTGGTGCTGCACGCCCATGGAGATTTCCGGGGAGAAGCGGTGCATGGTCCCGTCCAGGTGGGATTTGAACCAGACCCCGTCCTCGTCCACGTTGGCCATGCGCTCCTTGCCGGGGGCCACCGCATCATCCGGGCCGGACTGGTCCACCGACTTCATGTCGATGACCTTCTTGAACCCCGACCCCAGGCTCATCACCTGGAAGCCCCCGGAGTCGGTGAAGGTCGGGCCCTGCCAGCCCATGAACGAGCCCAGTCCGCCGGCGGCGTCCAGGATGTCCGCCCCGGGCTGCAGGTACAGGTGGTAGGCGTTGGCCAGCACCGCCTGGGCGCCCAGCTCCTGGACCTGCACCGGGGTTAGTGCCTTGACCGTGGCCTTGGTGCCCACCGCGATGAACGCGGGAGTCTTGATCTGCCCGTGCGGGGTGGTGATGGTTCCGGTGCGCCCGGGCAGGGTGTTGCCCTCGCCGTCCGTCAGCCGGGTGCCGACCTGGAAGGAGAACTCGGCTTGCTGGGGGTGGGCGGCGGCGGGATCAAAAGTTGTTTCTGGCACCTATCTAGTGTGCCGCATGCGCGCACCCGTGAGGAAAACGACAGGTGGCGGCGTGGAACAAACTAGGCAATGCGCGGTGCAGCGGACAAGAATGGACAGCGGAAGGCCGCGGGCCGCCGGAAAGCGGTGGGGCCGTGGGCGCAGGTGGTGTCGTTGGGCAAGGGAGGCAGCGTGGGTTTGGAGCAGCCGGGACTGCGTGGAGCATTGAAGTCGCTGGTGACGCTGGGCCCTGCCCGCAATGACCACTGGATCGGGTTGCGCACCGCGCTGGGAATCTTCCTGCCGCTGCTGGTGCTGATGCTCGTGGACCGGCTGGATCTGATGGTGTTCGTGGTCTTCGGCGCGTTCACCGGCGTCTACGGCCGAGTGGACGGGTACTGGAACCGGCTGCGCATGCAGGTGCGCTCGGGGCTGCTGTTCTTCGCGGTCATCACCCTGGCGCTGGCGGCGTCCACCTGGTGGGTGGCCCACGATGACCCGGAACTGAAGTCCTGGCAGATCGTGGGGGCGACCACGCTGGTGGCCGGGATCTGCTCGGTGCTCGCTGGGCTGCTGCGGTTGCGTCCGGCCGGTTCCCTGTTCCACATTTTCGCGTTTGCCGCGATTGCCTCCATCCCGCAGCCGGTGCCGTTTGCCGATGCGTTGATCGCCACCGGGGCCACCATGGCCCTGGCCGTGGGGATCGGGGCGGCCGGGGCGGTGGGCCAGTGGGCGAACGTCTGGCAGCGCACGAAGTTGCCGCCGTTGTCGGACAACGTGAAGAAGGCGATCTGGTGGGAGGGACTCTTCCACATCCTGACCGCCGGTGCGGCCGGGGCGCTGGCCAACATCGTGGGCAGCCAGCTGGCGGCCGGGCACAACTACTGGGCGATGGTCGCCGCGGTGGTGCCGTTGGCCGGGCACACCACCCGGCTGCGGGTGCGCCGCGGCATCCACCGTGTGCTGGGCACCTTGGTGGGCATGATCCTGATGGCCGCGCTGATTCTGATCAACCCGCCGCTGTGGGTGCTGGTCGGCTGCATTGGTCTGTTCCAGTTCATGACCGAGGTGCTGGTGATGCGCAACTACTTCTTCGCGCAGATCTTCGTCACCCCGCTGGCCCTGGTGGGGGTCACGCTGGTGACCGGGTTGTCCACGGCCGTGATGTATGACCGGATTGTGGAGACCGTGATCGGCTCGCTGGTGGGCATCATTGGCGTGCTCGCCGGCAGCGCCTTCGGGCGGATGCTGCTGCGTCGCCGCGCTGAGCAGGCATAGCCGCCGGCGCTTCGGTGCCGGCACCGCCGCAGGACGGGGGTCCGGTGCGGCGGCGCGGGCGGTGGATTGGCGGTCGGGTTAGACGTTGATGCCCACGTGGGCCATGGCCTGGCGCAGGATGTTTTCCCGTCCGCCCACGAACTCGGACTGGATCTGGCTGCTCAGCGCCTCGGCGGGTGACAGCCAGCTCAGTTCCAGGGCGTCCTTGCGCGGGGTTGACTCCCCGCGCACCGGCACGATGTAGCACATGGCCACCGCGTGCTGGCGGTCATCGGTCAACCCGGTCTCGCTGGGGGCCGGGAAGTATTCGGCGACCGTGAACGGCACCGGGCTGGCCGGCAGCTGCGGCAGCACCAGGGTGCCCAGGTCCTTCTCAATGTGGCGGATCAGCGCGGCCCGGATGGTCTCGCGGTACATGACCCGCCCGGAGACGAAGGTGCGGCGCATGCGCCCGTCCCCGTCCCCGGTGAGCATCAGGCCCACCTCGTTGACGTAGCCCAGCGGGTCCAGCCGGACGGGGATCGCCTCCACGTACAGCATGGGCAGGCGTTGGCGGGCCTCGTAAAGATCCTCTTCACTCAGCCATCCCGGATAGGGGTCAGGTGTGCGCACGTTCATACTTCCCATCTTCTCCCACAGCCGGGCGAATGGAACAGAAGCTGACCCGGTGTTGCGCAACTCACTGGCGAAGGTACCCTCCGGGGGTAGTCAGCAGCCGCGCAGGGCGGTAAACTTGTTGGGATTCTTCAATCACTTGCGGCGCGATGTCGGGCCCGCCCTTTCAACCACGCGACCATCCACTCGAGCGGGGACCAAGATGACCAATGCCACCGAGCGCCTGAGCGCCAAAAACTTCACCACCATTGCGGTGCTGATCGTCTCGACTTTCGTGGTCATCCTCAACGAGACGATCATGAACGTTGCCCTTCCCGTGCTGATGGGTGAATTCCAGGTCACCGCCGACACGATCCAATGGCTGACCACCATCTTCATGCTCACCATGGCGGTGGTCATCCCCACCACCGGGTTCCTGCTGCAAAAGCTGAGCACCCGGCAGGCCTTCGTGCTGGCCATGGGCCTGTTCACCCTGGGCACCGCGCTGGCGGCGCTGGCCCCGGGCTTCTCGGTGCTGCTGGGGGCCCGCATCATCCAGGCCTCCGGCACCGCGATCATGATGCCGCTGCTGATGACCACCATCCTGGACCTGGTGCCCCCGGAGCGCCGCGGCGTGCTGATGGGCAACGTGTCCATCGTGATCTCGGTGGCCCCGGCGGTCGGGCCGACCCTGTCCGGGCTGATCCTGCAGTACCTGTCCTGGCGGTTCATGTTCATCGTCATCATCCCGGTGGCGGTGCTGGCCCTGCTGATCGGCACCCCACGGCTGGATGCCACCGCCCAGAGCTCCAAGACCCCGCTGTCGGTGCCCTCCCTGCTGTTGGCCTTGCCGGGCTTCGGCGGCCTGGTGTACGGGCTGAGCCGGCTCTCGGCCGCGGGGCTGAACGCCGTGAACGCCACCGTGCTGGTAGTGGCGGTGCTCTGCCTGGTGACCTTCACCCTGCTGCAGGCCCGCCTGCAGCAACGCGATGCTGCGCTGCTGGATCTGCGTTCGTTCACCTACCGGCCCTTCACGCTTTCGCTGCTGCTGATGGTCTTTGCCATGGTGGCCCTGTTCGGGGTCATCATCCTGCTGCCGATGTTCTTCACCTCGGTGCTGGGCCTGGACACGCTGGCCACCGGCCTGATCATGCTGCCCGGCGGGCTGTTGATGGGTCTGCTGGCCCCGTTCGTGGGCCGGCTGTTCGACAAGGTCGGTGCCCGGCCGCTGCTGGTGCCCGGCGGGGTGATCCTGACCGCGGTGCTGCTGGGCTACGCGCTGGTGCTCGATGCCCAGACCCCGGTCTGGCTGCTGGTGGTGATGCACCTGGTGATGAGCCTGGGCATGGCGCTGATCTTCACCCCGGCGTTCACCACCGCGCTGAACCCGCTGCCGCACCACCTGCATTCGCATGGTTCGGCGGTGCTCTCCACGCTGCAGCAGCTGGGCGGGGCCATGGGCACCGCCCTGGTGGTGGGCGTGGTCGCCGCCACCACCGGTGCGCGCGCCGCCGCCGGCGTGGATGAGCTGGATGCGACCATCCAGGGCTTCTCCGCCGGTTTCAGCGTCGGGGTGGTCTGCGGCATCGGCGTCATCGTCATCGGGTTCCTGCTGGGCGGCAGGCAGCAGGCGCCGGTTGCCGAGGAGGGCGCCCTGTCCACCCACTAGCCAAGCGCGTGGATCCTACTGAGCAGGCCGCATCCGGGATTTGCCCGGATGCGGCCTCTTCAATTTCCGCCGGTCCCGAACTAGGCTGAAGTCGAAACCACATCAGTAAGTGAGCATTAACCGAATGTCGGTGGTCGCCACGACGGCGGAGGGGTAGCGGATGCAAATCAAGAATGCGGTGGCACTGGTCAGCGGCGGCCTGTCGGGATTGGGGCGGGCCACCGCCCAGACCCTGGCCGAGGCCGGGGCCAAGGTCGTGGTGCTGGACTTGCCGCGGGAGGACGGGGATGAGCTTGCCGCGCAGATCGGGGCGGAGGTCAGCTACTGCGCGGCCGACGTGACCAGCGCCGAGCAGGTGCAGGCGGCCGTACAGGCCGCCGCCGCGCGTGGGCCGCTGCGCATCGTGGTCAACTGCGCCGGGGTGGCCACCCCGGGCAAGGTGCTGGGCCGTGAGGGGGTGCTGCCGCTGGAAAAGTTCGCCAAGGTCCTGGAAATCAACACCATCGGCACCTTCAACGTCATCCGGCTGGCGGCCGAGGCCATCAGCCAAACCGATGCGCTGCAGGACGAGCAGGGCACCAGCGAACGCGGGGTCATCGTCAACACCGCCTCGGTGGCCGCATTCGACGGGCAGATCGGCCAGCCGGCCTACGCGGCGTCCAAGGGGGCGGTGGCGGCCATGACCCTGCCGCTGGCCCGTGAACTGGCCCGCCACCAGATTCGGGTGATGACCATTGCCCCGGGGATTTTCGAAACCCCGATGATGTCCGGGCTGCCGCAGGCCGCCCAGGATTCGCTCGGCGCCCAGGTGCCGCACCCTTCCCGGCTGGGCAAGCCGCAGGAATATGCCGCGCTGGTGAGCCACATCGTGGCCAACCCGATGCTGAACGGGGAAATCATCCGGTTGGACGGCGCGATTCGGATGGCGCCGAAGTAGGGGGCGGTTCTACCCCGAGGAATCTTCCGGCAAGGTGCTCCCGGGGTCGGCGGGGTGGGAAGCGTGGTGCCGGGCGGCCCGGTGCTCGGCGTGCGTGACCTGGTGACGTCGGGTCTCGGCGGCGATCAGCACGATCACGGCGCCCAGGGCGGTGCTGACGGGCAACCACCATGAAAGCCCGGGGTCCCGCCACTGGCCAAGGGCCACCGGCAGCATCCCGGCAAGGAAGCCCATGGCCACCGAATGCCGCCCCCGTTCACCGTGGGCGGCGGCCGCGCCCAGCACGGCCAGCACCAGGACCGCCACCAGCCCCGCCCACGCCTGCTCGTTCCATTGCGTGGCGGAGAAGAACAGCTCGGTGGTGAAGACCAGCCCGTAACCGGTCAGCAGCCCCAACGGCACATCGGTGCCCAGCCGCTCGGTGAGGTTGCCGGCGGTGTGCCGATTCAGCTCCCGCAATCCCAGGGCCGCGGCCCCCGTGGTCGCCACTGCCGCGACCACCGCCGTCCACGGCAGGAACGCGGCCGCCAACACCTGGCTGCAGCCGAACAGCGCTGCCGTGCAGGCCAGCAGCGGGCCGGCCGCCCGCTGCCGACGGGCGCTGCGCTGGGTGGGCAGCAGCGCAAAGAGCCCGGCCCCGAACACCGCGAACGCCAGGACCGGCCAAACCGCCACCTGGCTGGCACCGGTGCTCCACAGGGCGGTCGCGGTGCGTGCCACGCCGGCGGCGCCCAGCGTCAGGACGCTGAGCGCAAACAACACGGTGGCCAGCAGCTGCACCCCCAACCGGTAGTGATCCAGCGCCTCCACCGGCGGGTCGGTGCGCAGGGCCGGGGCCGCGTAGGGCAACGGAACCGCGCTGCCGCCGGCGGGACCGGCTGCGTCGCTGCTCATGACGGACCTCGCTTCCCGGGCGGGCGGAGCCGCCCGCGGCTGTGCCACCCAGCCTAGGAGGAATGCCCGGCCCTGACCAGCGCCCGGCGGGAAGCGCCCGGCGGCTCACGCTGCCGGTGGGGCCTCCAGCAGCTGCTGTTGGGAGGTGAAACTGCGCGCCTGGCCGCTGAGCGGGTCGGTGAACGCAATGGACTTGGCCAGCAGCTGCAGCGGACGGTCGTAGTCATCCGGGGCCAGGTCCCACAGCCTGGGGTAGAACGCGTCATTGATGATGCCCAGGCCCAGCGAGGCCAGGTGGACCCGCAGCTGATGGGTCTTGCCGGTCAGTGGATCCAGGTCCAGCAGCGCCACCGGAAGGCCGCTGAAGTGCCCGGCACTGCGCCCCAGGGCGGCCAGGCTGATTCGGGTGCGGGCATTGGGCTCGCCGTCCTGCACGATGGAGCGCAGCTGGCCCTTGACCTTGGTCATCCGGTTGGCGAAGTCCAGGGGCAGGCTCTCGATGAGTTCGCGCAGCTGGGCGGGGCTGCGTTCGGCGATGATGTCCCCGGCCTGCAGCACCTTCCCGGTTTCCAGTCCGGGCCCGGGGGCCAGCGGAACCACCGCCTGGTAGCCCTTGCGGATTTCGCGGCGTTCAAACAGGCTCTGGTAGGCGCCGCGGGTCTGCGGGTTGACCGCAAAGAGGATCACCCCCGCGGTGGCCCGGTCCAGCCGGTGCATCGGCACCAGCTCATCGATCCCCGTCTGGTTGCGCAGGCGCACCAGCGCGGACTGCTGGATGAACCGTCCGCCCGGGGTGGTGGGCAGGAAATGCGGCTTGTCCACCGCGATCAGGTGCTCGTCCTGGTGCAGGATCCGCGCCTGGAACGGGATCGGCTCCTCTTCCGGCAGGGAGCGGTAATACCAGATGAAGTCGTGACGCCCCAACGGTGTGCCGGCATCCAGCGGCTGCCCGCCCAGCCCCACGATCTCCCCGTCCTGGAAACGGCGCAAGATACCCGCCGGGTCAACATGCCCGAAGCGTTCGAGCAGGTAATCGGCCACGGTGGGCCACGGGCCGGAGCCGGGCAGGCGCAGCCGGGTGGCGTTCACGCCGTTGCGCACCGGTAGCGGGGAGAGCATTGCCATGGGTTCTATTGTTCCAGCTGTTGGCAGTGCGGGCAGTAATAGCAGTCTCGTTCGTGCTGCCCGGATTCCTCGGCCAGCTTCAGCAACCGGATCCCGGTGCCGCAGCGCAGGCACGGTTTGCCGGCCCGCCCGTAGACCCAGAACGGGTCCCGGGTGCGGGCGGTGCCGGTGGTGACCCGCCGCCCGCGGTCCTTGTTCGCCTGAATCAGCCGGTGGGACATGGCCACCACCTGATCCAGCTGCGCCACCTGCCCGCACGGGGTCAACGGGTGCAGCCGGGTCAAAAACAGCACCTCACAGCGGTAGATGTTGCCCAGGCCGGCCAGCAGGCGCTGGTCCAGCAGCGCGGTGCCGATGGTGCGCCGCGGGTCGCAGCGCAGGTTCTCCGCCGCCAGCCCGGGGTCCCAGTCCGGGCCCAGCAGATCAGGTCCCAGGTGGCCCACCAACTCGGATTCCCGGTCGGTGGGCACCAGGCGCAGCTGCTGGATGTCGTAGCCGACCACGTCCGCCGACTCGGTGCGAAGGATCACCCGGGCGGTATGGGCCGGGCGCTTGAAGCGCTCGCCGGGAACGTAGAAGTCCCAGCGCCCCTCCATCATCAGGTGTGAATGCAGGCTCAGCGTCGGCTGCTCACTGTCCGGGTTGTGCAGGCGCAGCAGCAGGTGCTTGCCGCGCGGAACCACCTCGGTCACCCGGTACCCGGCCAGGTTGGTGGTGGCCAGCTGCGGCACCCGGAATTCGGTGGAGCGCAGCACCTGCCCCTCAAGGGCCGTGCGCATGCGCCGCGCCAGGCGGTAGACCGAATCTCCTTCGGGCATTGTTGCTCTTCCTCCTGCATCGGGAAGCGCCGGCCGGGTCGCGTCGGGTCCCGGCCGGCGCCGTGGTCGGGTTAGCGCCGGAAACGGATTCCCTGCGGGGTGCTGTAGAAACCGGCCTGCAGCAGCGCCTGGGCCAGCGGGTCCTCAAGCACGGGGAGCCCGTTGACGGTGGCGATGGCAATCTTTTCCACCGCCGCGGTGCGCAAGGTGGCCACCAGCCTGGCGCCCAGGGCCGCCAGGTGCTCGGCCGGCCAGGAGCCGAAGCTGAGCACGGTGCGTCCACCGCGTTCCAGGTAGAAGGCCAGCTCCCCGTCGATCAGCCCCACCAGCGCCCCGGCCTTGCGCCCGGGCCGGTGCCCGGTCTCGGTGGCCGGCCAGGGCAGGGCGGCCCCGTACGGGTTGGCCGGGTCGGTGGCCGCCAGCACCAGGATGCGCGGTTGGCGCCGCGGGGTCTGGGTTTCCAGTTGGAAGGAACGCAGCCGGTCGATGGTGTTGGCGGAGGCGAACTGGGCGGCGCCGAGCTTCTCGATGAAGTAGCCGCGCCGCGTATGCCCGGCCTCCTCCAGCTTGCCCAGCACCCGGTACAGGGTGCCGAAGCCGCCGGGCACCTGTTCGGCGGCGACCGAGCCGCGGGTCACCACCCCGTAGCGTTCCAGCAGCACCTCCGCGGCGGCATGGGAGCGGATGGTCGGATCGGCCACCGGCTCGGGCAGCCGGCTCCAGCGGGCCCCGCCCGAACGCGCCGGGGCGTGCGGCGCGGCCGGGCTGCCGGCCAGCCGGGTGAGTCCGGAGAGCCGGTTCAGCCGTGCCGCGCGGGCCCGCGGCGGGGGCTTGGCGATCTTGTGCGCGGTGCTGCCCCCGGCCAGATAGCCGCGCACCGGGGACAGGGTGTCCGGGCTGATGAAGCCGGCCCAGAACAGCTGCCAGCACGCGTCACCGACCTGGGACAGGGACGGGGGCGCGTTGTCCTCCTCGGTCATCCAGGCGGCCAGCTCCTCCACAAAGTAGGCGCCGGTGCTCTCGAACCGCTCCAGCAGGCGCAGCGCGAACGCGTCCAGTTCGCTGCGGTCCCCCGGCGGCAGGGTCAAGCTGGCGTGCTCGGCCGTGTGCAGCGCCAGCCAGCCGTCCTTGCCGCCGGCGGCCCCCGCCCCGGCAATCAGCACATCACCGGAACTGGTCAGCTCATCCAGCGCGGCGCCGGTGTAGTTTTTCACCCGTGCCGGCAGCACCAGGGATTCCAGGGCGCTGGCCGGCACCTGGGCGCCGGTGAGCTGGCCGATGGCCTCATAGAGCCCGTCGGCGCCCTCCAGCTGGGAGCCCACCTGCTGCCAGACCGGCAGGAACCGGGCGAAGGTGGGCTGGTCCACCGGCTCAACCTCGGCGCGCAGCGCAGCCAGCGAACGGGTCCGGATGGTGCGCAGCACCTGGATGTCGCAGTACTCATCGCCGCTGACCCCCTCGGGCACAATCTCCAGGGGGCGGAACGCCCCGGTGGCCAGGCGCCCGGCGGCCACCAGCGCGTCGAGCACCGCCCGCACCACCGCCACGCCCAGGCCCAGTGCGCTGCCCGCCTCGGCCGGGGTGAACGGCCCGTGGGTGCGGGCGTAGCGGGAGACCAGGTCCTCGACCGGGTTGCTGGCCGGCTCCAGGAACGCCTGCGGGATCCCCGGCGGCAGCGGGGTGCCCAGCGCGTCGCGCAGCTTGCCGGCGTCCTCGATGGCCGCATACGCGTTCTGCCCGCCGCGGCGCAGCGGGAACACCCGGCGGGCGGCGAGCAGCGACTCGGCGTGCATCCCGGCGGCCGCCGCCTGCAGCGGCTCCCGCTCATCACGGGGGTCCGCCAGGCGCCGGGCCAGCTGCTCGGCGGTGAGCGGGCCGAGCAGGCGCAGCAGGTCCGCGGCCCCCTCCATGCCGCGCAGCCGCCGCTGCGGGGCCAGGTGCTGCAGCTGCGCCTCGTACTGGCGGATCACCTCGGCGTCCAGCACCTCGCGCACGTCGTTGCGGCCCAGCAGTTCACCGAGCAGCACCGGGTCCAGGCTCAGCGCCGCGGCGCGGCGTTCGGCCAGCGGGGCGTCGGACTCGTAGAGGAACTGGGCCACGTAGCCGAACAGCAGCGACTGGGCGAAGGGGGAGGGGGTGGGGGTCTGCACCTCCACCATCCGGATGCCGCGGCTGCCCAGATCCTTGAGCACCTGCACCAGCGCCGGCAGGTTGTACACGTCATTGAGGCATTCGCGCACGGTTTCCAGGATGATCGGGAAATCCGGGTACTTGCGCGCCACATCCAGCAGCTGGCTGGCCCGCTGGCGCTGCTGCCACAGCGGGGTGCGCTTGGCCGGGTTGATCCGCGGCAGCAGCAGGGCCCGGGCCGCGCACTCCCGGAACCGGGCGGCAAACAGCGCCGAGTTGGCCACCTGGGAGGTGACCGCGTCCACGATCTCATCATCGGCGAAGGTGAACAGCTCGGCGCCCGGCGGCTCGTCATCCATGGCCGGGATGCGCAGCACGATCCCGTCATCGGCGGCCATCGCCGAGGCGTCCAGGCCCCAGCGTTCGCGGATCCGCGCCCCGATCGCCAGCGCCCAGGGGGCGTGCACGCTCAGCCCCAGCGGGGAGTGCAGCATCACCCGCCAGTCCCCGAGCTCGTCGACAAAACGCTCAACGACAAAGGTGGTGTGGCTCGGCACGGTGCCGGTGGCCTGCTTCTGCTCCTGCAGGTAGCTGAGCAGGTTGTTCGCCGCGTACTCGTCCAGGCCCTGCCCGCGCAGCCGGGCCAGGGCCGCGGGCTCCTCGGCGGCCAGCAGCCCGGTGGTGAAGCGCCCCAGCTCCCGGCCCAGCTCGATGGGCCGGCCCTGCCCGTCCCCGTGCCAGAAGGGCAGCTTGCCCGGCTGGCCGAACGCCGGGGAGACCAGCACCCGGTCATGGGTGATGTCCTCGATCCGCCAGCTGGTGGCCCCCAGCGCGAACACGTCGCCCACCCGGGACTCGTAGACCATCTCCTCATCCAGTTCACCCACCCGCTTCGGGGCCTTGGAGTCCTCGGCCCCGGCCAGGAACACCCCGAACAGCCCGCGGTCCGGGATGGTGCCCCCGGAGATGACCGCCAGGCGCTGGGCCCCGGGACGGGCGGAGAGGGTCCCGGCATCCCGGTCCCAGATGATCCGGGGCTTGAGGGTGGCGAACTCATCGGAGGGGTACTTGCCCGAGAGCATGTCCAGGGTGGCCAGGTAGGCGCTGCGCGGCAGCTGCGCGTAGGGGGCGGAGCGGCGCACCGTGTCAAACCAGGATTCCACGCCCAAGTCCGCCAGGGCGACCGCGGCCAGGGTCTGCTGGGCCAGCACGTCCAGCGGGTTGGCCAGCACCGTCATCTTCTCGATCTGCCCGGTGCGCATCCGGGTGACCACCAGCGCGGTGGACAGCAGGTCCGCCCGGTGCTTGGGGTAGAACACGCCGCGGGAGACGGAGCCGACCTGGTGCCCGGCACGGCCCACCCGCTGCAGCCCGGAGGAGACCGAGTTCGGCGACTCCACCTGGATCACCAGGTCCACCAGCCCCATGTCGATGCCCAGCTCCAGGGAGCTGGTGGCCACCACGGCGCGCAGCCGCCCCAGCTTCAGGTCCTCCTCAATCACCGCGCGGGTGTCCTTGGACACCGAACCGTGGTGGGCGCGGGCCAGGATGGGGGCGGCCGGGTCGCTGCCAGCGCTGGAACCGGCCTGGGCCATCAGTACCGCCGGGGTGCCGGCCGGCTGCGCCGGATCCGGGGTGAAGCCCTCGCGTTCGGCGTAGAGCTCGTTGAGCCGGCCGGTCAGCCGCTCGGCCAGGCGGCGCGAGTTGGCGAAGATGATCGTGGACTGGTTGGCCAGCACCAAATCCACCAGCTGGTTCTCCACGTGCGGCCAGATGCTGGCCCCGGCGGTGGGGGAGGAGCCAGGCCCCAGGTCGTGGGCGGCGGCCGCGGCCGGCAGGTCGGTCATGTCCTGCACCGGCACCCGCACCGACAGCTCCCACTGCTTGGCCGCCGGCGGGCGCACAATGTTCACCGGCCGGGTGCCGCCCAGGAAGCGGGCCACCTCCTCGGGGGGTTCCACGGTCGCCGACAGCCCGATGCGCTGGGCCGGGGTGCCCAGCAGCGCATCCAGCCGCTCCAGGGACAGGGCCAGGTGGGTGCCGCGCTTGGTCGCGGCCAGGGCATGGACCTCGTCAATGATCACCGTCTGCACGGTGGCCAGCGTGCTGCGGGCCTGGCTGGTGAGCATCAGGTACAGCGATTCGGGGGTGGTGATCAGGATGTCCGGCGGGTTCTTCACCAGCTGGCGGCGTTCGGCGGCCGGGGTGTCCCCGGAACGGATGCCCACGCTCACCGCCGGCTGGCTGATGCCCAGATCGTGCGCGGTGGCCCTGATCCCGGCCAACGGGGAACGCAGGTTGCGTTCCACATCCACGCCCAGGGCCTTCAGCGGGGAAATGTAGAGCACACGGGTGCCGCCGCCGCTGGGCGGCTGCGGCAGCCCGGGCAGCGCCGGGGCGCCGGCGGCGGTGTTCAGCAGCGAGTCCAGGGCCCACAGGAACGCGGCCAGCGTCTTGCCCGAGCCGGTCGGGGCGATCACCAGCGTGTGGTTGCCCCGGGAGATCGAGTCCCAGGCGCCGTTTTGGGCCGCGGTGGGTTCCCGGAAGACATCGGTGAACCATTTGCGGGTCGGGGCGCCAAAACGCGAAAGGATTTCGCTCATGGTTCGATCTTAGGACCTGGGACCGACGGGTTTGGCGGGAACCGGAGCCGGGGCGCGGTCACCGGGTGGTCCCGGTGATTTCGCGCAGCGCCGCCAGGTGCCCCACATAGGCGGCGCGTCCGGCGGCGCTGAGGCTCAGGCGCGTGTGGCTGCGCCCGGCGCGGCTGAAACGCTCGGCCCGGAGGTAGCCGGCGGCGTCCAGCTGCCGCAGGTGCTTGCTCAATACCGAATCGGTGATGCCCAGCAGGTCGCGCAGCTGGGCGAATTCGGCCCACTGGACCGGGGTCAGGCTCGCGCAGATGCGCAGCCGTATCGGGGCGTGGATCAGCGCATCGAATCCTTGTGGTTCAGTGGGGGTGCTCATGGGCGTCCTTCTGCCGGGCCAGCGCCAGCGCCCGGCGCATGCGCTGCTGGCAGAACCAGAACACGGCGAAGACGCTGAGCCACTTCGCCGTGATCGCGATGGGGCCCAGGGCTTCCCAGAACTGCAGCCCTGCCAGCGCCAGCAGGCCGAACAGGAAATAGCCGGCGTAGGCGCCGTCATTCTCCACCAGCCGGCGGGGCCGCGGGCGGCGGCGGTAGTGGAGCAGGCACCACAGGGCCAGGGGCAGCAGCAGGCTGGCCAGGACGATCAGCAGCCCCGGCGGGGCGACGTGCCGCAGGCTGAGCAGGGTTGCCACCCAGGCCCCCAGCAGCGCCAGCAGGCCCCGGGGGGCAGCGCTGGTGCGCACCATGTTCGCCGCGGCGTCATCGGCCAGTGCCAACAGCTCGGCCGCGGACTGCGCCGGAGCTCGGCCGGAGCCCGTGGATCCATGCATGAGCCGCTCTCTTTCCGTTGTGGAAAGTCTTGTCTTTCCGGTATGGAAAGTCAACCGGGTGCCATCGCCAGGGGCACTGATGGGGGCCGGAAGTCTAGACGTGGTGGTACTTGCCGCCGGCCAGGATGTCCTGGGCCCGGTAGAGCTGTTCGGTGAGGATCAGCCGGACCAGCTGGTGGGGAAAGACCAGCTTGGACAGCGACCAGGTGAAATCCGCGCGGTCGTGGACCGTGGAGTCCACCCCGTAGGCCCCGCCGATGACCACCACCACATTGCGGCCGGCGTCGATCGGGGCGCGCAGCGTGTTGGCCAGGGCCGGCGAATCGACGTTGCGCCCACGCTCATCAAGCAGCACCACGAAGTCGCCGGGCGCCACCTTGGCCAGGATGCGCGTCGATTCCTCGGCGCGCGCCGCCTCGTTGTCGCGGGCGGAATGGCTCAGCAGCTGCCAGGACAGGTTGAAGGGCTTCTTCAGCCGCTTCTCATAGCGCCCGATGCCCTCGGTGACCCAGGACTCATGCTTTTTCCCAACTGCCAGCACCTTGATTGTCATGACGCCATTCTCCCGCATCCCCGGCGGTGACCCGCTGACTTCTGCCGCAGGGCACGCACCGGGGCGGGGGCGAAGACTACGATGGAAGCCATGCGATCCTCGTGGTATTTCCGGCCCGGCCAGCGCACCGGCGCAGCCCGGGCGCTGTGGGTGGTGCTGGGCCTGATCGTCGCCATGTTCTACTTCACCCGCCGTGTGGTGGTTTCCCTTGGCGCGGGTGGCTGGGTGCAGGATTTTGACGCCCCGGTGCAGCAGTGGGTGCTGGAGCACCAGGACCCGGCGCTGGCGGCCCTGGCCCATGGGTTGTATTGGTGGGGGTCCACCCCGGGGATGACCGCCACCATGGTGTTGGTGACCGCGCTGTTGTGCTGGTTTACGCGCAGCTTCTGGCCGCTGGCCACCGTGGGCTTCACCGCGCTGGTTTCCGTCCTGCTCACCACGATCCTCAAGGGACGGCACGAAGTGATCAGGCCCGACGGGATCCCCGGGGGCCCGGAACCCCCCGGTTCCTTTTCCTTTCCCAGCGGCCACACGCTGAACGCCGCCGCGCTGATCGGCATCGCCGCCTACCTGGCCATCGTCTACGGGCTGCGCCGCTACGCCTACCTGATTGCCTCGCTGGCCGCGCTCTTCGTGCTGGCGATGGGCTTCTCCCGGATCTACCTGGGCCACCACTGGCTCTCCGATGTCGTGGTCGGCTTCGTGATCGGGGTTGGCTGGGCTGCGGTGGTGGCCATCCTGCACTACTACTTTGTCCCCTCGAAGCGCATTCGCCGATAATTCCTGTGTGCCAACGATCATTTCAAGTTGTGAGAAATGTATCAAAGAACCGACGGCTTGTTGAGACTCGCGGCACATTAAAGCGACGAGCGAGATCGTCGGATTTTCCGCCGCGGATGTTGCCGCGGCCACGCGGCGGGGCCTGCTCCGTCACATAAAAACGTTGGATTCGCGCCGATCAGGGACCCATGGGCCGCGCTGCGGCCCGCGCGTGCGGTGTCCTTTGCGGACACGGTTAAGCCAGCTCACTCTTTTCCAGCTCCCGGGAATTTTCCCTGCGGCATTCTCATGCGGTGAGAATTTCGACTTGCTCCACCGCCGCGGTGGAAAGAACAATGGGTGACTGCGCCTGATTCCACCTGCCTTGAATCGGGTGGTGAACAGATCGTGGCCCGCAGCCCCGGGCCCCCGGCAAAGGTGTTATGTACGTAAGAAAAGTGTCCGATTCGCAGACCGCTCGGGTCCTGTGGATCCTCGCGGCGTTGGCCAAGGTTCCCCAGGCGACCGTTAAGGAGCTGTCCGAGTTGTCCCAGATTCCGGTCAGCTCGGTCTACCGGCTGCTGGATGACCTGGTGACCTCCGGCTTCGTGCACAAGACCTCCTCGCGGCACTACGGGGCCGGCCCGGTGGCCGTGCAGCTGGCCGAACGCTACCGCGACACCACCATGATGACCGGGACAATCACCCCCTACCTGCGCCAGCTCAGCCAGGACACCGGGGAGCTGGCCGCGTTCATGGTCGCCCACGGCGCCGAGGCGGTCTGCGTGGAATCGGTGGAGGCGGCCCGGGCGCTGCGCTGCAGCTACACGGTGGGCGCCTCCCAGCCGCTGACCTTCGGGGCCAGCGCCACCGCACTGCTGGCCCAGCTTCCGCCCGCATCCCGGGCGGAGATCTTTGACTTCCATGCCCTGGCCGAGACCGACCGCGAGCGCATCGACGCCGCCTGCGCGGCCGCCCAGGCCGCCGGCTACGCCCAAAGCGCCGGGGAACTGGACGAAGGCATCTGGGGAGTCAGCGCCCCGGTGCTTGACGGCGCCGGGGAACTGCAGGGTGTGGTCACCCTGATGGCTCCCATCCAGCGCAGCCAGCAGCGCCGCGCCCACCTGATCGAGCAAACCCGCCGCACTGCGATGAACCTGAGTGGAGGAATTAAATGACTTGGAAACAGCCCCAGGGCTGGTCCGGACGCGATGACGGGCCCGGACCCCAGAACGCCCGATGGCACAACACCATCACCCCGTGGCAACCCGGTGCCGACGCGGGCACCGCGTTGCTCGGCTTTGCCAGCGACGAGGGCGTGCGGCGCAACAAGGGCCGCACCGGGGCCCGCACGGGTGCCGCCTCACTGCGCACCGCCCTGTCCTCGCTGGCCCTGCACGAACCGCTAAGGCTCTACGACGCCGGAGACATTGAAGTCCAGGGCCAGGGGCTGGAGGCCGGTCAGGAGGCCTTCGCCGCCGCGTTGGCCACCCTGCTCAGCGAGGGACACTTCACCGTGGGCCTGGGCGGCGGACATGAAATCACGTTCGCCAGCTACCGCGGGCTGGCCCGGGCCCTGGGCGATGAGGCGCCCTGGAGCCTGGGCATCGTGAACATCGACGCCCACTTTGACCTGCGCGACGAGCCGCTGGCCAGCTCCGGCACCGGGTTCGCCCAGATCGCCCGGGCACAGCAGGACGCCGGCCGGGACTTCCGCTACGCCGCGGTGGGCATCAGCGAGGCCTCCAATACCCGCAAGCTCTTCGACTACGCCCGCAGCCTGGGCGTTGAGGTGCTGCTGGACACCGAATGCCACCTGGGGAACCTGGATGGGGTGCGCGGCTTTGTCACCGACTTCGCCGACTCGGTGGACCACCTGTACCTGACCATCGACCTGGACGCGCTGCCGGCCAGCGTCGCCCCGGGAGTCAGCGCCCCGGCCGGATTCGGCATCGGGCTGGAGGTGGTGCGCGAGGTGGTGCTCGCCGCGGCCGGCAGCAACAAGCTCATGCACGCGGACATTGCGGAGCTGAACCCGCTCTTTGACATTGACCAGCGCACCGCCCGCACGGGCGCCCGGCTGCTCAACGACCTGATCCTGAACCGAGGGTAGACATCTATGGAATTGCAATTATCACTGGTCCAGACCTCGGCGCTGGCCATGGTCCTGCTGGCCTTCGGCGAGTTCGCCCGGCGCCGGGTGGGATTCTTGGAGAAGTTCTGCATTCCCGCCCCGGTGGTGGGCGGCTTCCTCTTCGCACTGCTGGTGCTGGTGCTGCGCCAGACCGGCGCTGCCGAAATCAGCCTGGACACCTCGCTGCAGACCCCGGCCATGATCGCGTTCTTCTCCACCATCGGCCTGGCCGGTTCGCTGGCCACCATTAAAAAGGGCGGCAAGCTGCTGCTGGTGTACCTGGTGGCCTGTTGGTCCCTGGCGATCGCGCAGAACCTGATCGGCATGGGCATGGCCAAGGTGCTGGGGGTCGATCCGATGCTGGGCATCATGGCCGGCGCGGTCAGCCTGGAAGGCGGGCACGGCGGCGCGGCCGCGTTCGGCCCGACCGCCGAGGAAATGGGCGTGCAGGGCGCAACCACCGTGGCGATCGCCTCGGCGACCTTCGGCCTGGTGGCCGGCAGCCTGCTGGGCGGCATGCTGGCCAGCTTCCTGATGCACTGGCACAAGCTCAAGGCCCCGCAGAAGGCCGGGGTGCGTGAGGCAAAGCAGCCGGTGGGCGCGGGCATGCGCAAGCTGGCCGGTGGCGGCGGCTCGGCCGGCGGCCCGGCGGTGGGTGAGGACCTGGACGAGGCGATCAAGCAGCCCGGGGATGAAATCAGCAACTACTCCTCGCTGTTGTCCACGGCCACGGTCATCGGCATCATCATGGTGGTCGGCATGCTGCTGGGCGACTGGATCGCCGAGATCACCGGCTTCTCCCTGCCGGCCTACGTCGGTGCGATGATCATCGCGGTGATCTTCCGCAACCTGAACGACAAGCTGAAGCTGATCAAGATCAACGACGACTCGGTCAACCTGATCTCCCAGATGACCCTCGGCTTCTTCCTGACCCTGGCGATGATGAGCCTGAAGATCTGGGAGCTGGCGAACCTGGCCGGCCCGCTGTCGGTCATCCTGCTGGTGCAGCTGGTGTTCATCGTCCTGTTCTCCGCGTTCGTGGTGTTCCGGATGATGGGCAAGGACTACGACGCGGCGACCATGGTCGCCGGCTTCCTGGGCCACGGCCTGGGCGCCACCCCGAACGCGCTGGCGAACATGGACGCGTTCAACGCCAAGTTCGGGATCCGCTCCGAGAAGGCCTTCCTGATTGTGCCGCTGGCCGGTGCGGTGCTGATCGACCTGGTGGCGCTGCCCTGGATTGTGTGGTGCATGAACCTGGTCGCCTAGCCGCGCCACGGTCTTCACCCCGCGGTGCCCCACCCCCTGCTGTTGCCGGGGGTGGGGCACCGTTGGTTTCCCCGGTCCGCTGGCCGTCGCGCTAGGCTGGGGCGAAACCCCGGGGAGGAACAATGGGCGCCGAGATGGACATGCAGGCCGCGCTGCTGGCCGGACGCCGCGGACGGCGGCTGCTGTACGAGCTGGTTGCGGCCAGCCAGCTGGAGCAGGACACCGAGGGTGGCGGGCCGGCACCGGTGCTCGGTGCGTTCCACGACGCCGCCTACCTGGTGGCCAAGGAGCGCGGGGATGCGGTGGCCCGGTTCGTGGCTGTCCCCGAAGGCGCGCCGGTGACCACCGCGGACCTGGAACCGGTGATGCCCACCGACGCCGAACTGGCGGCGCTGCTTGGCCAGGTGGCGCTGCCGGAACCGAGCCTGCCCACGGTGCGCCGGGCCCTGGCCGCCTCGGTGGACGCCGCAATGTACTGGCAGCCACCCGATGGCGAGGATACGCTGCTGGGCCGGGCGGACATCATCCCGGCCCTGCGCCGGCTGGCGGGTGCGCTCGGCCCCTCACGCCCGGTCACCGGGTGGACGGATGCGTGCGCCCGGGCGGATCAATGGAGCATCACCTGGGATGATGTGCAGGGCCTTGGCGAGCCCGGGCCGGAGGAACCGGTGCCATCGGCGGCCGAATGCCTGGCCCGCTGGAAGGAACAGGTTGTGCGGGAGAACGGGCGGCGGCGCCGGGAGCTGCGCCGGCCGCTGCGCAAGCTGGGCAGCGGGCCGTGGTGGTCCACCCCGCCCTTTGGCACGGCCCGCTCCACCGGGCGTTTTGCCGACGGCACCCCGGTGGGGCTGTGGTGCGCCGAAGACGGGATGGGTTGGCGCGGGGCGCAGCTGCGCCGGCTGAGCGTGCCGGCCGATGCCCCCGTCTATGAGATCACCGGGCCCAACAGCTGGGCCGGGCTGTGCCGCCAGTACCCGCTGGAGGTCACCGCGCTGCGCCGCCGCGACTGGTTTGATACCACCGGGCGCGACGGGCGCTGGGTGATCCCGGACTTCTCGGCGGTGGCCCGGGACTACGCGGGCGTGCACCTGAGCATTGCCGGGTACCTGGCCACCGCCGGGGAAGTGGTCCCGGTGGATGAGCACACCGCCTCGCTCATCGCCGGCTGGGACCCCGATGCCACCTACTGGCTGCGGGACGAAACGGCGCTGGTCGGGCAGGCGCAGCGCTGGGTGCTGGACGATGCCGGTCCGGGCCCGGATGACTGGGTCCGGGTCCGGTCCTCGGGCTGAGGACCGCTGGGCTACTGCTGGTATTCGGCCAGGACCTTCTTGCCGATCTTGAAGGCCACGTTCGCCGCCGGGACCGAGCAGTAGATGGCGCTTTGCAGGAACACTTCCTTGATCTGCTCGGGCGTCATCCCGTTGCGCAGGGCCGCATGCACGTGCATCTCCAGCTCCTCCCAGTAGCCGCCGGCGATCATGGCGGTCAGGGTGATGGCGCTGCGGGTGGTGCGCGGCAGGCCCTCGCGGGTCCAGATCGTGCCCCAGGCGTAGCGGGTGATCATTTCCTGGAATTCATCGGTGAACTCGTTCGAGGTGCTGCTGGCCCGGTCCACGTGCTCGTGGCCGAGCACCTCACGGCGGACCGCCATCCCGGCATCATAGGTGTCCCCGGGCAGGCGCTGTGAATCTGTCATGGTCAAACCTTTGCTAGTTGGCGGTGAAGAAGGCGCTCAGCTGGCGCGCGGTGGCCTGCGGGTCCTCGGCCGGGGCCAGGTGGGCGACGCTCTCAATGATGGCGCAGCGGCCCCGCGGGGCGTGCTCGGCAATAAACTGGGCATCGGAGGGCGGACAGACCTGGTCATGGGCGCCGTTCAGGGCCAGCAGCGGGTCGGTGAGCCCGGCCAGCTCTTCGCGCAGGTCGAACCCGGCCAGCGCCCGGCAGACGTGGGCGTAGGAGAAGCGGTCGGCGTCCTGCAGGTTGTGCAGCAGGTTGGTGGAGGTGACCGGGTCCTTCTCGATGAACCCCGGGGCAAACCAGCGCTGGGCGGAGCCGACCACCATGGTCGGGGTTCCGGCGGCGGCGACCAGGTCGGCCCGTTCGTTCCAGGCCTGCTCCGTCCCGATCTTCGCCGCCGAGCACACCACCGAGAGCGCCTGGAACGCGCCGGGATGGTCGTGGGCCAGCTGCAGGGCGATGGCCCCGCCCACGGACACCCCCGCATAGTAGGGCCCGGCCCCCTGGTCGATGACCCCATCCACGCGCAGCGCCTGGATCATGTCCATGACCGCCTGGGCCAGCTCGGTCATGGTGAACGGCTGCGTGGCCGGCTGGCTCGCACCGTGGCCGGGCAGGTCCCAGGCGATGAGCTGGAAGCCGTCCTTCAGGTGGGGGACGGCCGGGCCCCACAGGTGCAGTGCGCCGGTACCCAACGACGGGCCCAGGATCAGCGTCGGCAGCGAGGCGTCGAGGTGGAGCAGCGAGGGGGTTAGTTGTGGGACAGCCATGATTCCTTCCACAGGGCGTAATCGGCAAGAACGGTGTCGGTGAAGCGTGCGGCGCTGCCCAGGTAGCCGGCCGGGTCCAGCAGCTCATCAAGCTGCGCGTCGGACAGGTCCGTGTGGGAGACCTCCAGGCGCAGCAGCTCGCGCAGGCTCACCTGGTCGGTGAGCGAACGCCGCACCAGATCCTGGACGGCGGGCTTGCCGCCCGCAATGACCGGGGCCAGCACGGTGGCCAGGCGTTCGGAGAGCACCGCGTCCCCGCCCAGGGCCAGGTTGCGGGCCAGCGCCGATTCGTTGACGCGCAGCCCGTTGGCCAGCACGTCGGCGTGCTCGGCGCTGCCCACCGCCAGGCGCAGCAGTTCGCGCAGTGCCGGCCATTCGGCGTGCCAGGCGCCATCCGGGCGTTCGTCGGCCGCGGTGCCGGCGGCGGTGAACAGCGTTCCCACCAGGGCCGGGGCGCTGAGCGCCGCGGTGCGCAGCAGCAGCGAATGCACCGGGTTCTGCTTCTGCGGCATGGCCGAGGACCCGCCCTTGCCGACCTCGCGTGGCTCGGAGAGCTCCCCAATTTCCGGGCGGGAGGCGGTGAGCACATCGGTGCCGAAGGTGCCCAGCGCCGCGATCACCGTCCCCAGCGCGGAGCCGGCCTGCAGCAGCGGCACGCGGTTGGTGTGCCACGGGACCTGCCGGTCCACCAGCTGCAGTTCGGCCGCCAGCCGGCGGACCAGTTCGGCGCTGTCTGGGTGGGTCCCGGGCTGGTCGGCAAGGAACTGGTCCAGGGAGGCCAACGTGCCCACGGCGCCGCCCCACTGCAGCGCCAGCGTGTTGGACAGCTCCTGCAGCGCCCGGCCGGCCGAACCCAGCGCGGAAAGCCACGCGGCGGCCCTGTAGCCGAAGGTGGTGGGCAGCGCATGCTGGGTCAGCGACCTGGCAATGCACGGGGTCCGGGCGTAGGCGCGCGCCAGTGCGGCCAGGCCGTCACCCGCCGAATGCAGGTGGGCGGACACCACCTTGATGCCGCGGGCCAGCAGCAGCATCAGCGCGGAATCGATGATGTCCTGGCTGGTGGCCCCGCGGTGCAGCACCGTGCCGGTGCCCTCAGGCGCGCCGTCCCGGGCCAGCAACTCGCGCATCATGCCCAGCAGCGGGATCAGCGCGTTCGCTCCGTCCGGGGTCCGCCGCGCCACTTCGGCCAGGTCGTAGCGTTCGGCGCGGGCCACGGCGTCCACCGCCGCGGCCTGCTGCGCGGTGCACAGTCCGGCCCCGGCCTGCACCCGCACCCAGGCGGCCTCAACATCAAGCATCGCCTGGACGAAGGCGGTGTCATCGGCCAGCCGGGCCGCGGCGCCGCCGGCCCACGCCGGGCTGAGCACCCCGTAATCGGCATTAGTCATCGGTCAACCTCACTTCGGCACTACGTTCAACGCCCCGCCGGGGCGGAAGGCCGCGGTGCTTGGGCACCTGCAGCTTCCACCCTAGCGGGGCAGCTTCTCCTGCTTCCTAGCTTTCGCGCGGGTAGGTCAGGAACACGGTCTCGTCCTCACCCTGCAGCCGAATGTCAAAGCGCAGTGATCCGTCCTGTTCCCGGGTGGCGATCAGGGTCTTGCGCCGCTCCTCGGGCAGCGCCGACAGCAGCGGGTCATTGGCCAGCGCCTCGGTGTCCTCCGGCAGGTAGATGCGGGTGAACAGGCGGTTGAGCAGCCCGCGCGCGAACACGGTGAGCATGATGAACGGGGCCTTGCCCGCCTCGGTCGCGCCGGGGTTCACGGTGGTGAAGGTGTAGTGGCCCACGTTGTCCACCGCCACCCGGCCCCAGCCGGTGAACGTGTAGCCGTCGCGCAGCAGCGAACCGTCCTGGGTGGGCACCCGTCCCTGATGGTCCGCCTGCCAGATCTCCAGCATCGAATCCGGGATGGGGGTGCCCTGCCCATCGGTGATCACCCCGTGCAGGCGCACCGCGTTCGGGTTGGACGGGTGGATCAGTTCGTGGCCCTTGTCGTAGGGCAGTGCGTAGCCGTAGAACGGGCCGATGGTCTGTCCCGGGGTCGGGGCGAGCTTCAGCTCTGGTGCCGGTGCCATTTAGTGGTCCCCCTCTTCGTCTTCCATCCAGGTGCGGTTGCTGCCGGTGAGCACAATGTCCCAGTTGTAGCCGGTGGCCCACTCATGCGAGGTGATCGAGTGATCGTAGGTGGCGACCAGCCGGTCGCGGGCCTTCTGGTCGGTGATCGACTGGTAGATCGGGTCCAGGGAGAACAGCGGGTCACCGGGGAAGTACATCTGGGTGATCATCCGCTGGGTGAAGTCGGTGCCAAACAGCGAGAAGTGGATGTGCGCCGGACGCCAGGCGTTGTGGTGGTTCTTCCACGGGTACGGTGCCGGCTTGATGGTGGTGAACGTGTACTCGCCATTCGGCCCGGTGATCGCCCGGCCCACCCCGGTGAAGTTCGGGTCAATCGGGGCCGGGTGTTGGTCGCGCTTGTGGATGTAGCGTCCGGCCGCGTTGGCCTGCCAGATCTCAATCAGCTGCCCGGCCACCGGACGGCCGTCCCCGTCCAGTACCCGGCCGGAGACCACGATGCGCTCGCCGATGGGGTCCCCGTTGTGCTGGATGGTCAGGTCCGATTCCAGGATGTGCACGTCCCGGTCCCCGAAGGCGGGGGAGTGCAGCTCAATGGTTTCCGGATCCGTGTGGTGCAGGTCCTTGGTGGGATGGCGCAGCAGGGAGGAACGGTAGGGGGCGAAGTCGATCCGCGGCTGGGTTTCCTCTTTCTTCCCGGCCAGCACCTCCTGCCGGTAGGCCTCGTGGATGTCCTGGATTTCGCTGGTGATGGTTTCCTGCGAGTCGGCGGTGGCGGCAGGATCCAGGACGCACGGGTTCTCGAACGTCTCATCGGTGGTGTGGTTCGTATCGGTGCTCACTGCGTGCTCCTTTCAGTGGTCAATGGGCGGGAAGGTGGTGGTTGGGCGGGTCAGGCGTGCGGCCAGCCGGTGTAGGACTCGGCCAGGTATTGCTGGCCGAAGCGCGAGGAGGTCACGGTTTCCAGCTCTCCCAGGGCGCGGCGGGTCATGAACGGGTCGGCGCCCACGGGGGTGTGGAGCATGGAGGTCATCCAGTATGAAAAGTTCTGGGCCTTCCAGACCCGCTTCAGCGCCAGGTCCGAGTAGCCGGCCAGGAGCCGGTCACTACCGGTGGTGTAAAACGAGTCGATGGCCTCGAACAAGACCTTCACATCCGCGAAGGCCAGGTTCAGGCCCTTCGCCCCGGTGGGCGGGACCGTGTGTCCGGCATCTCCGGCCAGGAACAGTCGGCCGTGGGAGAGCGGTTCGCGCACAAAGGAGCGGAACCCCAGCACGGTTTTGTCGAAGATCGGCCCGGTCGCCAGCTGGAAGCCATCCGGTCCATCCACCCGCCGCTGCAGCTCGCTCCAGATCCGGTCCTCGCTCCAGTCATCAACGTTTTCGTTCGGGTCGCATTGGAAGTACATGCGCTGCACCGTCTCGGAGCGCTGGGAGATGAGCGCGAATCCGTGGGGGGAGTTCGCATAGATCAGTTCCGGAGAGGACTTTGGGGCCTGGGTGAGGATGCCGAACCAGGCGAAGGGGTATTCGACCTTGAAGTCATTGCGCTGGGCTGCCGGCATCTGGCGGCGGGTAAAGGAACGCGACCCGTCGGCGCCCACGATCACGTCAGCGTGCACCTCGAACAGGGTGCCCGCTGCGTCGGTGAAGCGGAACTTCGGGGTGTCGGTTTCGATGTCCAGGATCTCGGTGACTTCGGCCCCGTAGCGCACGTCCCCACCATCGCGCTTGCGTGCCGCGGCCAGGTCGATGAAGACCTCGTTTTGGGCGTACAGGGTGACCGTGGCGTCCACCAGGTCGCGGAAGTCCAGCGGATGGGACTCGCCGTTGAAGCGCAGGTCGATGCCGGCGTGCTCGTCGCCCTCGGTCAATACCCGGCCGTTGACCCCGCTGTCGGTCAGCATGGCCACGGCCTGGGCCTCAAGGATGCCGGCGCGGTGGGTATTGCGGATCGTTTCGTGATCCCGTTTTTCCACCACGATGTTCTCGATGCCTGCCTGGGCCAGCAGATGCGAGAGCATGAGCCCGGCCGGACCGCCGCCGATTATGCCCACCTGGGTGCGGATGATCCGGGGAGTCTGCGTCATTGAAGCCTGCCTCAGCGTTCGGGGCCGTGTCTGCCGCTACGCCGATTCTCGTCGGGCAGGGCGACATGGGTGGGGACAAGAGATTGACTTCAAGAATGCAGTGACGTGCGGAACAAACACACCATGCTTCTCATTGAATAAGAATATTTATGGACAGTGCGTTGGGAAGCATGAAATGCGGGGCCCCCGGGCCGGTCACCCGGGCGGCCGCCGCATTTTCAGCATCGGGAAGGTGCGGGACGAATGCTTCTGTCCTAGATGCCCGCGCGCCGGCTGCGCATCAACAGCAGGAGGGTGACGCCCAGCAGCAGCAACATGAAGACGCCAAAGCCGAGCACCGATGGCGCCAGCGCAATGAACTGTATCAGTGCGCCAAGCAGCAGGACCGGCACTGACATTCCCAGGTAGCCGGCCAGGAAGATGCCGGCCAGGGCTTCGCCGCGCTGGGCCGGGGAGGCAATGGAAATGGCGGTGCCGATTCCCGCCTTGAACGACATCCCCGAGCCTGCACCGGCCACCAGTCCGCCAATGACCAGCAGCGCCAGGGACGCCACCAGGATGCTGGCGGTCACCAGCAGCAGGCCGATACCCAGGCAGGCCAGACCCGCTGTGGTCTGCCGGTGCAGGCTCCAGCGCGAGGAAACCACCTGCATCGCGGCAGCCGCGGCAAAGACCACGAAGGCCACGGCGCCGGAGACCACATGGGAGGTGATGGCCAGCTCGCCGGCAATCAAAGCCGGGGCCAGGGAGGTGAACAGCCCAAACATGGCAAATCCGACAAATGCCATCATCGCCGCGGCCGCGAAGCGCGAATGGGCCTCCGGGGGCACCGAAACCCTTTGTGGCCGATAGTTCCAGTTGCGATCCACCTGCACGGTTTCCGGGACACGGGCCAGTGACAGCAGGCCGAGCAGCAGCAGCGCGGCAAAGACAAGGTAGGTGGTGTAGAGCGGAGCCGGGGCGAACTCCGCCAGCATCCCAGAGACTAAAGGCCCCAGACCCAGCCCGCCGATGTTGGCGGCGGTGGCGATGACCTCGGCCCGGCGCAAGCCGGTCCCCGGGCGGGAAGTGGCGTGCAGTTCGGTCATGTAGGCGGTCGCGGTCGCGGTCAACATGCCCACCCCAAGGCCCGAGACGAAACGCGCGGTGAGCAGCCCGGGCAGGTCCTGCCAGAAGATGAAGACGAGTGTGGAGATGAAAACCAGGGCCACGGCGGGCACCAGGATGCGGCGTCGGCCGACACGGTCGGAGATATGTCCGGCCAGGAACAGGCTCACCACTACGCCCAGGGCGTAGGCGGCAAAGATCAGGGTGACGGTGAAGGAGCTGAACCCTGACCGCTGTTGATACAGGACGTAGAGCGGAGCCGGGGCGGAGGCAAAGGCCATCGAGGTCAGGAACGCGAAGGCGACAATCCAGAAGCCGCGGCCGTGCTGCGCGGCGGGTGCGGAGCGGGTTGCCGCGGGGGAAGGTGAAACGGGCATGAGTCCATCATCCGTGGCGGTATTGATCGCGTCCAACGATAAAGGTTGATTGCTTGCATCTTGCTTGGTGATACTGAAGCATGCAGTTATCCCAGATCCAGTACTTCATGGCCGTCGCCGAACAGCTGAGCTTCACCCGTGGGGCACAGGAGTTGAACGTGGTCCAGTCGGCCGTCTCGGCGGGAATCAAGCAGCTTGAACGCGAACTGGAAGCCCAGCTTTTCGTCCGTCAGGGGCGCAGCGTTCGCCTGGCTCCCGCGGGGGAGGCGCTGCTGCCCCGGGCACGGGCCATCCTGGCGGAAGTGGCTGGCGCGCGGGATGCAGTCGATGCCGTGGGAGGAACGGTGCGTGGCACGGTGTCGCTGGGCACGCTGTCCTACCTGGGGGCCTTGGACATGGGGAAGGTGCTGCTGGAGGTTCATCGACGGTATCCGGAAGTCGTCGTCAAGCTGCGGCTGACCGTGGAGGGGACGCGCACCAGTCTAGCCGCTGTGCAGGAGGGAACGCTGAACCTGGCACTGCTCTCGGTCAGTGATCCCCAGGTCGCGGGGATAGCGCTGCATGAGCTCCATGCCGAGCCAATGGTCCTGGCCATCCCGGCGGGGCATCGGCTCGCCGGGCGTCAGCAGGTAGACCTTTCGGAAATTGCCGGGGAACAGTACGTGGACTTCCCCGAAGGCTGGGGAAACCGAACCACCATTGACTCCGCCTTCTCCGCGCAGGGACTGCACCGCAGCGTGCGTACGGAGGTCGTCTCACTGGATTTCGCACTGGAGCTTGTCCGACAGGAGCTGGGTGTCGCCTTTTTGCCGCAGTCCACCGTGGAGCGCTCGGGGAGCCAGGGAATCTGGGCGGTGCCGGTGCCCCTGAAGTGGCGAATTCAGCTGGCTCGCGCCACGAATCGGCAGCCGACCGCCGCCGAAGACGTGGTCATGCGGGCCATCCTTGCCGAAGCACACAACGCCATATAGACCGACCAGCCTAGGCAGCATCAAGCCCGTGCGCGCTGTGGGGGAGCCGGCGGCCCGGGTTAACCGTCGGCGGCGTAGCCCAGGGCCCGCGAGATGCCTCGTGCCGCAGTGCGCAGAGCCATGGCCGCGGCGGGCAGCGTTGCAGAGCCCCGGGGAACCACCACAGCCAACACGGCCGCCGCGTACCCCTGACCGTCAAGAATCGGGGCCGCCGCCCCGGTCGTCTCGGGATCGATAAAGCCATCGAAGGTGGCGTAGCCGCGGCGTCGGATCTCAGCCAGCTCATGACGCAGCCGGGGATGGTAGTCGAGGACGGCTTCCTCGTGTCGGCTCAGGTAGTCCTCCAGCACCGGGGCCGGGGAGTAGGCCAGCAGCGCCATGCCCATGGAGGTGCGGTGGATCGGCATGCGCCCGGCAACGCTGGCCTGATTGACCACCGACCCGGGACGGGAGAGACGCTCAATGACCAGGACGTCATCCTGATGCAGCATTGCCAGCTGGGTGTTCTGGCCCAGAAGCTGATTGATGTCCTCCATGAAGGGCAGTGCTGCGGTGCGCAGGTCCTGGGTAGCGGCACTGCGGTTGGCCAGCTCCCACAGCCGCAGCCCCAGTGAAATTTGTCCTTCGTGATCACGCGCGAGCAAACCGTGGCCGACCAGGTCCTCAATCAGGCGGTACATGGTGGCGCGGGGAATCTGGGCGCGCCGAGCCAGGGCGGCGACCGAGAGCTTCGGGGTCTTGGGGTCAAAGGAATCCAGGATCCGCACAATGCGGTCCAGCATGGAATCCCCACTGGGCGAGTTGGCCATGAATCAACTCTAGTCTGCTGATGGCAGCATGAACGTGGGGGTCATTACGGAACGCGCTTAGGCTGTTTTTCACTATGACGCTATCGATGCCGACCTGCGTTCGCGAGTGCGCCAGTGTAAAACTGGCAGGCATCGTCGATGCCGGTGCCAGAGCTTTTACTGTGCGTCGCGAAACGGCCCTAACGATTCTGCACCCTTCAGTAGAGCGACCTGTTCCAAACGCCCAATTCTGTCAGAGGCCGCGATAGCGAAACCAAGGAAACAGGACTCGTCATAGTCATCTGTCTCCTCGGAAATGCGAAATCGTTTGCTCTAAAACGGAGGGAAGGTGGTCGACAGAGGTAATTCTCTTAGAACGGGCGCAGCGCGACCCGACTCAGAAGCTCGCGAAGTTGCGTTCGCTCTTCTTCGTTCAGGTTGCTGAGGGTCTCTGCTTCACTGTGGGCAGTGACTCTACGTGCCCGAACGTATAGATTGCGCCCGTCTTCGGTAGCGATTACCACCTTTGAGCGACGGTCCGTGGGGGACGCCATCCGGGTAACCAAGCCGCGCTTTTCCAGATCGTCAACTAGCGGCACGATTTGGCTGGGATCCAGCGTGAGGAAGTCGGCGAGATCACGCTGAGTCGGCGGAACCTTTTCGCAGGCTAGGGAGAGCACCGAATAAGAGCGTACCTTCAGCTCTAGTGGTTTCAGGGCGTCATTCGCACGAGTCGAGCCGATAGCCCGCATTCTGGCCACGAGGAAGCTCAATTCCCCAGAAAGATCACTTGTCATGAACGATTCTACTTTCGATGTCTTACTGGGGCTATCTGCCGCCATGGCCATCCTTCCTAGTTTAGATGAAAAAATAAATCGTTGACTTTTTCAAGAGTTTAGGATTTTATGTATATCGTCAAGGTTCCCACGATCGCATCGGCGGAGCAATGACCCCCAAATATCTACGCATCAAGGAGTCTTCAATGTCGTTGGCAGGGAAAGTTGCAATCGTTACCGGAAGCGGCCGCGGCCTGGGTTTGAGCTATGCTCAGGAACTTGCTCGCCAGGGTGCTGCCGTAATCATCAATGATGTTGATCAGGCCACTGTGGACGCGGCAGTGGCCACCATCATTGATCGCGGAGGTAAAGCTGCCGGGGTCGTTGCCGCGGTAGGATCTACCCAAACGGCTCAGGCGCTGGTGGGCGCAGCTGAAGAAAAATTTGGTCGTTTGGACATCCTGGTAACCAACGCCGGAGTGCTGCGCGACAAGTCCCTGTTGAAGATGACAGACGAAGATTTTGATCTGGTCATTAACGTCCACTTACGCGGCACCTTTACTTGTGTTCGTGAGGCCTTCGGCTATTTCAAGAGCAATGATGTTGCTGGACGAATTATTACGATCGGTTCGCCGACCGGACAACGCGGTAACTTCGGACAGACCAACTATGCCGCGGCCAAGGCCGGCATAGTTGGCATGGTACGCACTTGGGCAATGGAGATGAAACGTGCCGGAGTCACCGTTAACGCTGTCATTCCAGTCGCGGCCACCGAGATGACGAAAACCGTTCCGTTCTTCCGTCCTGCGGTAGAAGCCGAGGAGCGTGGCGAAGCCATGCCGGATTTCTATCGCAAGGATTTGGGCTTCGGTACTGCGGATGATGTAGCAGGGCTGATTGCGTTCTTAGCATCGGACGAGGCCGCCAATATCACCGGTCAGGCCATCGGTGCGGGTGGTGACCGGTTGCAGTTGTGGAGCCACCCTGAGGCGGTGCGAAGCGAATTCAACGAGGGCGGCTGGGATTACACAGCTCTGCAGGCGCGGTTCAATGAGCTGTTCGGTGCGGACCTTCAGTCGGTGGGAGAGAGTTTCCCGGAGATGCCAGCAGAACTCAAAGCCCAACTCGCCTAGCCGCGAAGGGACTGACTGAAGATGAGTACTCGTTACGAACTGGGCATCGACTTTGACGCAGTCGAAGCCGTGGACATGCACGTGCACCTGGAAATCGACGAATGCGGTCACAAGGCTATGCCAGAGGTTTTCTTTGAGGCCTCCGCCAAGTATTTCAAGTCCGAGGAACGCACTCCATCCATCGACCGGATCGCTGAGGTGTACCGAGAGCACAAGATGGCCGCAGTGGTCTTCACAGTGGACGCGCGCACCGCGCTCGGTCATGAGCCGAACTCTGTCGCGGACCTGGTGGCCGGGTGCGTCCGTAACAACGACGTGCTGATTCCGTTCGGATCCGTAGACCCGCGTCGCGGGGATGCGGCATTGCAGGATGCGAAATATCAGGCCACCGAGCTGGGCGTGCGCGGGTTCAAGTTCCACCCCTCGGTTCAAAGCTTCGACCCCTCCGATCCGACTTATTACCCGCTTTGGCAGGTGCTACAAGACCTGGGATTGCCGGCCATCTTCCACACCGGGCAAAACGGGATGGGTGCCGGGCTGCCAGGTGGCAACGGTATCAAGCTGCGCTACTCCAATCCCTTGTTGCTTGACGATATCGCCGCCGATTTCCCGCAACTGACTATCATCATGGCGCACCCATCCGTGCCCTGGCAGGACGAGGCCAATTCAATCGCTACCCACAAGGCGAATGTGTACATTGACCTGTCCGGCTGGAGTCCAAAGTACTTTCCAGAGTCGTTAGTGAAACTGAGCAACAACGTGTTGGCCTCCAAAGTACTCTTCGGCACCGACTTTCCGCTGATTACCCCGACTAAGTGGATGGCAGCCTTCGAGGACCTAGCGCTAAGTGATCAGGTGCGACCGAAGATCCTGAAGGCCAATGCGCTCAAGGTGTTGGGGGTCGAGCGGAGATGAACGAGCAGCCGACCTGCGACCTCTACGGGAACTGGGACCTGCTTAGCGAGCCGGAGCGAGCCGTGCTGTTGCGGTTGCGTGGAGTACTCAACGAGCACGTGCGTCCGGTGATAAACGATTACTGGGAGCGCGGGGAATTTCCAGAGCAGATCATCGCGCCATTGGTCGAAGCCGACCTAATGGATCCACCGGAACTGCGGGCGGTGGGGGTGAAGCGCTCTGGGTTGTACGATGGCTTCCGCAACTTTGAAATTGGCCGCGTGGACGCGTCGGTGGTCACTTTCTACAACGCGCAGTCGGGATTGTTTCGCACCACTGTGAAACTTGGCGGTAGCTCTGAGCAGGTGGCCGAGCTGGATCCGCTGATTACTTCCTATCAATACAAAGGCGTGTTCGCGCTGACCGAGCCGGAACACGGCTCGGACATCGCTGGTGGTCTGGCCAGCACCGCCACTGCGCAGGAACGTGACGGGAAGCCCGGTTGGCGGATTAACGGAGCGAAGCGCTGGATTGGCGGGGCTGCGCAAGCGGATGTGCTGGCGGTATTCGCCCGGGACACTGCGGACGGGCAGGTCAAGTGCTTCCTGGTGCCCACCGATGCAACAGGTGTGACGATCAGTAAGATCCAGGGTAAGACCAGTTTGCGGATTATGCAGAACGCGAACATCGAACTGGTCGATGCATGGGTGCCCGAGCAAGCTCGGCTGGTAAACATCAACTCCTTTGCGGACGTGGCCGCTTGTCTGCGAAACATGCGCTCAGATGTCGCCTGGATTGCTGCCGGAGCGGGTGCCGGAGCCTACGAAGCGGCGCTGAAGTACGTTATGGAACGCCAGCAGTTCGGCAAGCCGTTGGCCAGCTTCCAGCTAATACAGGAGAAGCTGGCGCACATGTTGGCCAACGTTAACGCCTCGCTGAGCATGGTGGTGCGCCTGACACAGCAACAGGAGGCCGGGATCTACAAGGACGAGGCCTCTGCTATGGCCAAAATGTTTACCGCTCGGATGCTGCGCGAGACCGTGGCACTGGCCCGCGAGGTTTGCGGCGGCAACGGGATTCTGTTGCAGAGCGACGTTGCCCGCTTTCATGCGGACGCCGAAGCAATCTATTCCTATGAAGGGACCCACGAGATTAACTCCCTGATCATCGCACGAGCCGCCACCGGTATCAGCGCTTTTCGCTAGGGCGTCGCACGACCTCAAACTAACAACAAACTGACAAGCAGGATCCAACAACCTAAGGGGCAGTCCATCATGGATCAAACTACAACCGCCAAAACCCTAATCGGCTACGAGGAACTGGCCAATGCGGCAGGCATGGAACTGGGGTTCAGCGACTACCGCGAAGTCACCCAGGAGCAGGTCAATACCTTCGCGGATGCTACTGACGACCACCAGTGGATCCACACTGATCCCGAGAAAGCAAAGCAGGGGCCGTTCGGTGGTCCGATTGCCCACGGTTATCTCACTCTCAGTCTGCAGATCGCATTCTGGTCCGAGCTGTTCGACGTGACCGGGGTGAAAACAAAGGTCAACTACGGTTTGGAGAAGGTTCGATTCCCTTCGCCTGTCCCGGTAGGCGCCCGTATCCGCATGAGTGCCACTATTGCCGACGTTACAGAGGTGACCGGTGGATATCAGATTGCAGTAGATCAGATCGTAGAGGTTGAGGGTGCACCGAAGCCGGCCGTAGTTGCGCGTGGCCTATACCGCTTCTACGCGTAAGATCAGCGGCCCCGGGGCAGACCCCCGGGGCTGGCCATTGGCTTCGCGTCCTGCCTGGACCTTGTGGCCGTGCGGTTAACACATTTCTGACAGGGGAATACTGATGCTGAACAATGGAGTGGGTAACTGGATCCACCGGCGCCGGCTCAAGTCTGCCGGACAAACTGCTGTGATTCTGGCCGATTTTGAATTGACATATGACGCGCTCGCTCGACGCATCAACCAGGTTTCCAATGCGTTAGCAGAACGCGGGGTAGTCAAAGGTACGCGTGTGGCGTTCCTAGGGGGTAACCACCCTGCTTTTCTGGAAACCATGTTTGCTGCCGGCCAGTTGGGGGCGGTCTTTGTGCCGCTGAATATACGCCTAACTCCCCGCGAGTTGAACTACGCGCTGAATGATTCAGGCAGCGAAGTTTTGATCGTATTAGCCTCTCAAGATGAGCAAGGCCGTGCCGCCGCGCAGAGTTCGCCCGTGCGTGAATATCTCGTGGTCGCCAACCACCCAGGCGAGTCTTCTGACTACGAAACCATGCTCTCCGGCGCGGCAGACAATCACCGCGATGTGTCTGTCGCACACGAAGATGCGGCTATCATCCTGTACACCTCCGGAACCACAGGTTCGCCGAAAGGGGCTGTGTTGACCCATGGGAATCTGACCTGGAACTCTCTAAACGTGTTGGTCGATTATGACGTGACCAGCAAAACCGTGGCTCTGTTGATCGCCCCGCTGTTCCACACCGCATCGCTGGGCATGGGGGCGTTGCCGGTACTGCTTAAGGGCGGAACCCTGGTATTACAGGAACGATTCCTGCCCCACGAAGTGTTGGCCGCCATCGAGCGGTATCGGGTTACTTCACTGTCCGGGGTACCCACCACTTTCCAGCTACTCGCTGAAGACCAGGCGTGGAATACCACAGATATCTCTTCCCTGGAAATGCTCACTTGCGGCGGTTCAGCCGTTCCAATGCGCGTGCTGGAGGCATTTGAAGCGCGTGGGCTGGGCTTCTCCGGTGGGTACGGTATGACAGAAACGTCTCCGGGAGCCACCTCATTGCGAGCCGAACACACCAGGGAAAAGATGGGGTCAGCAGGTCTGCCACATTTTTTCACCGACGTTCGCGTGGTCGATGCCCTGGGCCAGGACTTGCCGCGTGGAGAGGTAGGAGAGATCCTCGTCTGCGGACCTAACGTTATTCGTGAGTATTGGGCTCGTCCCGAGGCGACTGCTAATTCGTACTATGAAGGTGGCTGGTTCCGTTCCGGGGACATGGGATATTTGGACGAAGACGGGTTCCTTTTCATCTCGGATCGGTTGAAGGACATGATCATATCCGGTGGTGAAAATATCTACCCGGCAGAAGTCGAGCAGGCCATCATGGAGCTGCCAGCAGTGGAGTCGGTGGCAGTGATCGGTGTACCGGATGAGAAATGGGGCGAGGTGCCGCGGGCAGTGCTGGTGCTTAGAGAAGGCAGCAGCTTGAGCACGGAGCAGCTCATTGCACACTTGAGCGAGCGAGTAGCCCGCTACAAAATCCCACGTACGGCGGTTATTGTCGACGAGCTGCCACGCACCGCCAGCGGGAAGATCCGCAAGAATGACTTGCGCAAGCAGTTCGGTGTCACGAACGCTTAAATGGTTTACAGAATAAAGGGGTAGGGCCCGCCGAGTATCGCTGCAGCGTTGCTCGGCGGGCCCTCTCGCACTCCAAGACTCTTGGCTGATTTACAAGCATCTCGTTAATATTGAATAAAAGTTACAAGATCAACTATTGACTTTTTCAATGGCCTAGATATGGTTGGAATGTGCGTCACATCACATGGGGTGATGTCTACCAGCAGGGGTGGATGGACGTACTTATCGAAAGGGAAGACATGACCAAGCGCCTTTCAACCATCGTGGCAGGGGCCTCAATTCTCGCTTTGACTCTGATCGGCTGCAGTTCTGGCTCACCCTCTGGAAGTGAAGACAGCTCCGGCAGTCCTCAAGGGGACGAATTGACCAAGGTGGTGCTAGGTATTTTGCCCATTGCACCGTCCGCGGCCCTGCAGTACGGGATTGACGAGGGGATTTTTGAGAAGCATGGCTTACAAGTAGAGCTGAACACCTCCAATGCTGGAGCTGCGATGCTTCCTGCGGTGTCGACCGGAGAGCTGAACCTGGCCGTTGGCAACCCGCTCTCGGTGATCACCGCCGTTGACGCTGGACTGGATATGAGAGTAGTCACCGGCTTTTCCGCTTCTAATCCAGATGGCAAGGACGTCAATGCGGTCATTGTGCGCAAGGACTCGGGTATCGACAGCTGGAGCGATCTAGCAGGCAAGACCACCTCAGTTAACGCCTTGCGAACCCAGGGGGACCTGACCATTATGGAGTCGGCGGAAATAGACGGGGTAAATCCTGACGATCTGAAGTTCAGCGAAATGCCATTCCCAGATATGCCGGCCCAGTTGGATCGCCGGAATGTAGATGCAATCTGGGTTCCGGAACCCTTCATGTCCCGCGCCCTTGCTGACGATAACAACGAATTGCTGGGATATCCGAACCAGGAGGCTATCCCTGGTATGCCAACTATGGTCTCCTTTACCAGCGGTAAGTTCGCGGAAGAGAACCCCGAAACCATTGCCGATTTTAAAGAGGCAATGCACGAGATCCTGACGGATACCCAGAACGACGACGCCGTGGTGCGGGATTTGCTACCCGACTTCATCAATATGGATCCGGAAGAGTCCAAGAGCATAGTCATGGAGGCCTGGAATGCTGATGTGCCTTCCGCGCAGCTCGAGATGCTGGCCAAGATGGCGGACAAGTTCGGATTCATTGAAAGCGCACCAAACATCGCAGACATGACCGTCGAGTAGGCGCCTTGTTAGCGAATATTCAAAGTCTGCGTCTTCTGGGCGCATCAATTTTCAAGTCAATGGAGACAAAGCCATGAAACACTCGCTCAAATTGGCGCTATCCTCGCTGGCCGTTTTGACTCTGGTCGCCTGCGGTTCCGGTTCTCCCAGCGACGGTGAGAAAACGGTTGGCGCTGATGGCAACGATAAGTTGGAACACATTACGGTGGGCGTGATTCCGATTGTGGATACCGCCCCAATCTGGCTGGGCGACGAAAAGGGGTTTTTCGAGGAGGAAGGCTTGGACTTGACCATCGAAACTGCGTCAGGCGGCGCAGCAATCGTTCCTGGGATTCAGTCTGGCAGTTACGACTATGCCTTTTCTAATCTAATCTCTCTGATGGTCGCCAATGATAAAGGTCTGGAGATGAAGGTTGTCGCTAATGGCATCACAACCACGGGCGATGCGAATTCGGACGTAGGCTCAGTACTGGTGAAGGAGGGGTCGGACATTAAATCGCCTAGAGATCTTGAAGGCAAGAAGGTCTCGGTGAATAACCTGTCTAATATTGGCGACACTACTGTCTCAGAGCTCGTGGCGCGGGACGGCGGAGATCCCGATAATGTCGAGTTCGTTGAAGTGGGTTTCTCGGACGCACCTGCAGCGCTGGAGAACGGCATTGTGGACGCCGCCTGGATTCTAGAGCCTTTCCAGAGTGTTGCGATTGAAGGGGACGCCAAGAAGTTGGTATCCAACTTCGCTGAGTTCGACCCGGAGCTGGACGTGGCGGTCTATTTCACATCCGCTAAGAATGCTGCAGAGAACCCTGAAGTCACTGAAAAGTTCACCCGGGCGATGAACAGGTCGCTGGAATACGCACAAGAAAACCCTGACGAAGTGCGCGACATTGTCGGAAATTACACGGAGATTAATGAGGAGGTACGCGCCAAAATGGTCCTGCCCCGCTTCCGTACTGAAATCAACCGCGATACCGCACAGAAACTGGGCGATGCAGCGCACAAATACGGCACCCTGGAAAACACGCTCGACCTAGAGAAGCTACTCCCGTGAGTGCCTCTACGTTACCTGAGGTCTCGCGAAAACTGAGACGCAAAGCGCAAGTCGCCAAGCCGACTACAGGGCTGCCGCGCCCAGTGTGGGGGCTGCTTGGCGTCGTCTTCTTCCTGGGAATCTGGGAGTTGCTGCCCACGCTGGGTATCGTGCAAGGCCGCTACCTGCCGCCAGCTTCCGAAGTGCTGGTTCAGCTTGCCAAGGACTTCACCTTCACCGCCTTCTGGGTGTCGGTAGGGGAGACCATGATGGCATGGGCGATCGGCCTGTTCTGGGCTGTCCTGCTGGCCCTGGTGCTGGGCTTGGTGATCGGCATGTCGGGGTTCCTGCGCCGGTTCACCTACTCCACGGTGGAGTTCCTGCGCCCGATCCCGTCGGTGGCGCTGATCCCGTTGGCGGTGCTGATGTTCGGCACCAAGATCGAGTCCTCGCTGATGCTGATCATCTACGCCTGCTTCTGGCAGGTGTTTATCCAGGTACTGTATGGTGTGGCTGACGTGGACAATGTGGCCATGCAGACCGCCCGCTCCTACGGGTTCTCCTGGATCCAGCGGGTGCGCGACGTGATTTTCCCGACCGTGCTGCCCTACCTGATGACAGGCATTCGCCTGGGTGCCTCGGTGGCGCTGATCCTGGCGATCACCGCCGAGCTGATTATAGGCTCGCCGGGCCTCGGCCACGAGATCCAGCTGGCGCAGTCCGGCGGGGCCATCGCTGGGATGTACGCACTGATCGTCGCCACCGGCCTGCTGGGCGTGGTGATCAATCTGGTGATGCGCGCGATTGAGAAAAAGGTGCTGTCCTGGCACCCATCCGTTCGTGGGGAAGTGATCGTATGAAAATTCTCAAGTCAGTCGCCTTCCTGCTGGGCCTTCCGGCAATCCTCGTGTTCTGGTGGTACTTGGGATCGAAGGGCACCGACAGCTTCTTCGTCCCGGTTCCGGGCGAACTGGTCCAGACCTTCATCGACACCTGGGTGGGGGACCGGTTCTTCACGGACGTGCTGCCCAGTGTCCGACGCCTGATCATCGGAGTGCTCTCGGCGATCATCCTGGGCATCCTGCTGGGACTGCTTGTGGGCATGAACCGCACCGCTCGGGCGATCACCGAGCCGGTGTTCGAGTTCTTCCGCGCGTTGCCGCCACCAGTGCTGATTCCCGTGCTGATGCTGCTAGTGGGCATCAACGACGGCATGAAGGTCGCGGTGATCATCTCCGGCGCAATCTGGCCGGTGCTGCTGAACACCATCGAGGGCGTGCGCTCGATCGACCCTGTGCAGAACGAGACCAGCCGCTCCTACGGGATCAGTGGGTTCTCCCGGATCCGCTACCAAGTACTGCCCTCGGCGACCCCGACCATCATGGCCGGCGTGCGCCAGTGCCTCTCGATTGGCCTGATCCTGATGGTCATTTCTGAGATGTTTGCCTCCTCATCGGGGCTTGGATTCACGATCGTGCAGTTCCAGCGTTCTTTCGCGGTACCGGAAATGTGGTCTGGCATCGTGGTGCTGGGATTGATCGGTGTCCTGATGTCATTTATTTTCCAGTGGACCGAGCGGCGAATCTTGCGCTGGTACCACGGGTTGAAAGAGGTAGAAAATGCTGTCTGAAGCAACTAACACCGCGAACCCGAGCGGCCAACCGATCCCGGCAGGACGTACGTTGCCAGAAGGTCAGGCGTTGCTCTCGGTGCGTGACCTGCAGAAGATTTACCAAACCGATGCCGGTCCGATTGAGGCGGTGCGCAATCTAACGTTCGATCTGGGGCGTAATGAGTTGGCGTGTCTAGTCGGACCTTCTGGATCCGGTAAGACGACTTTGCTCAAGTGCATTGCAGGGCTAATGAGCGCTACCAGCGGCGAGGTAAAGCTCGATGGGCGGCTGGTGACTGGCCCGCCGAAGAAGATGGCGGTGGTTTTCCAGGAGTACGGCCGGTCGCTCTTTCCGTGGCTACGGGTAACGGAGAACGTCGAGCTGCCACTGAAAAATGCGGGCGTGGCGAAGGCCGAACGCAAAAAGCTGGTAGACGAAGCGTTGGAGGCGGTGGGGCTATCCCACGTGCCTAAGTCCTACCCCTGGCAGCTGTCGGGCGGCATGCAGCAGCGCGTGGCGATTGCCCGAGCGGTGGCCTATCAGCCCGAGGTCTTGCTTATGGACGAGCCGTTCGCAGCCGTAGACGCGCAGACACGTGCGGATCTGGAGGACCTGATCCGCTCGGTGTGGAAGAAACTGGGCGTGACAGTCCTATTCGTCACCCACGACATCGACGAGTCAGTGTATCTAGGGCAGCGCGTTATCATCCTCTCCTCCTCACCCACCGTGGTGCAGGAGGACCTGATTATAGACCTACCTGATGAACGTGATCAGTTGGAGACCCGCTCGTTGCCGAGGTTTACCGAGCTGCGCCACCACGTATACGAACAAATCCAGTTGGCGAAGAAGGGGCACCGTCCGGAGGAAGCGATTACCCAGGTTCTAAAAGATCCCAAGTAGGGCGGCTTCAGTCGTGAGTTGTCACGCATGACCACAGGTATTCCCCCGAACACAGTTCGGGGGAATACCTGTGTCTGAAGCCGGGAAAACGAACCTTGAAGGCCATATAGGCCTTTCAAGGTTTACTCGACGGGAGCCGTGCGGCAGGCAAACCACAAGCGAATACTTGCAGTGGATCGGGTGGGGCGAGCGAAGGTGTTTCTCGTCGAGACGTAGCTGAACAGTCCGAAGGGGGAGATGGTCTCTCTGCAGAGATTGGTGTATGAAGAAATCGCCGAGGTATCTCAACTGTAGTCATTTGGGAGTAAACCAGGTTCTACCCTGGCACTACCCCTCCTCGTCCCCATGTGTTGCGTTTATAGAGGACAACTGTGCGTCGAGACGCTCCGGGCGACTCGAAATACCATCGGAGAAGGGGCACTCGTTCTTGAACCTCTTCCTTCACAGCTATGCCCGTTAGCATCGCTTCAGTATGCTCATGCTTGGTAGGTCTTCTGCGCTAAGTCGGGAGCGGACATTGCCCCAAACGATTGACGAGCTGTAGGCCGCGCCGGGCCCATTCGATTTCTGCTTCTGTTTTGGCGATCAATCCTTGGTAGGTGAATTCCTTGAAAGCGATCGTGGCTTCGCGGGCCTGCGGCGGCGTGTTTTCCAAGCGGCGGTGCAGCATCGCGCTGCTTTTGTCCCGGATCGCTTGGGCGGTATCGAGCCATTGCTCACGCAGCGCCTCGTGGTATTCGATATGTGAGCGGAAGAATTCTCGGGCCGACTTCGGGTCTGCCCATTCGAGGTAGGCGGCCTTAAGGTGGGCTGGGTCCCGCGTGCGCGCATACTCCATAGGTGCGTTCATCCATCTTTTGAAGTCCCTGCGTCCCGCGTCAGTGATGTGATACTGGCGTTTGCGTCCTCGGGGACCCCACGGAATTTCCTCCCCTTCGATCAAGCCTGCGGACTCCATGCGCCGTAGCTCCGGATAGATTTGCGAATCCGGGGCATGCCATACATGGGCCACGGAGGACTCGAACTGTTTGTGCAGGTCGTAGCCTGTCATGGGTTCAACCGTCAGCAGGGCCAGTAGCGCGTATCGCAGGCTCACGAAGAAATCCTTCCCAAAATGTGTTGCAAACCACTATCTGTATAGCTATTCTAATTGCATGCCAACTAACTATGCGCATAGTTAGTTGTGTTTTTTACGCTTCCCCCCTTTTCTTCGTTTTCCCGTCGGACGGGCGCAGTTCCCGCACCCTTTGGAGAGGATCGTCATGACCACCACTGCCACTTCGAGCACCACCACTGCCAAAATTCTGGGTCATCCGCTGAACGCCTGGTACGTTGCTGCCTGGGACCATGAGGTGACGCGCACTCCCATGTCGCGGCGTATCGCCAATCGCCCGGTAGCTCTATATCGGACCGAAGACGGCAAAGCTGTGGCCCTGGCGGACTCGTGCTGGCACCGCCTCGCCCCTCTGTCGCTCGGGAAGACCGTGGGCAAGGACGGGATCCAGTGCCCGTATCATGGCATCGTCTACAATTCCGCAGGGCGCTGCGTGAACATGCCAGCACAGGAGACCATTAATCCCTCCGCTACAGTGCCTTCCTTCCCAGTGGTCGAACGGTATCGCTTCATATGGATCTGGATGGGGGATGCCACGCAAGCTGATCCGGACCTGGTGCCGGACATGGAGCAGATGGACTCGGCCGAGTGGGCCGGCGACGGGCAGACCATCCATGCCGAGTGCAACTACCAGCTGATCCTGGACAACTTGATGGACCTGACCCATGAGGAATTCGTGCACTCCTCATCGATCGGTCAGGACGAGTTGAGCGAATCGGAGTTCGTCACTATCCGTGAGGGCAACCGGGTGACCGTCACACGCTGGATGCACAACATCGAGGCTCCGCCGTTCTGGCGCAAGAATATGCGGGACAAGTTCCCTGACTTCGAGGGTAAGGTCGACCGCTGGCAGATCATTCACTTCGAAGCCCCCTCGACTATCCGCATCGACGTGGGCGTGGCGAAGGCGGGAACCGGGGCTCCGGAAGGCGACCGTAGCCAGGGCGTCAACGGCTACGTCATGAATACGATCACCCCAGAGACGGACCGCTCGTCCCATTACTTCTGGGCCTTCATGCGCAACTACCGGCTCGAAAGCCAGCTGATCACCACCCAGCTACGCGATGGTGTGCACGGGGTGTTCGGCGAGGACGAGCGCATGCTCAAGGCTCAACAGGAAGCGATCGACGCGAATCCGGACTACGAGTTCTACAACCTAAACATTGACTCGGGCGGTATGTGGGTGCGCCGCATCCTGGAATCTATGATGCAAGCCGAAGGTCGCGTGAACACCTCCGCTTAGCGGACGGGGGAACGGAACAAAGGACTGAGCAAATCTAATGGCAGCGACAAATATTGAGGTATGGCAGGATGCCACGATCACGCGCTCGGCACAGGTTGCTGACGGCATCGTGCGCATCGAACTGGAACCGGAACTGCCCACGCGCGCGGAACCCGGGTCCCATATCGACCTAATGGTCGAGATCGACGGCCAGCAGACCAAGCGCAGCTATTCGGTGGTGGACACCAGCGAGGATGGCTCGCGTCTGGCGATCAGCGTGCTGAAATCGCCGCTCTCGCGCGGCGGATCTGTATACATGCACCAGCTAGAGGTCGGGCAGCGTCTGGAAATCACCCAGCCGCTGCAGAATTTCCCGCTACGTGTGGGTGCCACGCACTACATTCTGCTCGCCGGCGGTGTGGGCATCACCGCGGTCATCAGCATGGCCTCTGTGCTCAAGCGATTGAAGGCGGACTACACCCTGGTATATGCCGGACGCCGCAGGACCGCCATGGCATACCTGGAACAGTTGAGGGCTGAGCACGGCGAACGGCTGGAATTGCACGTGGATGATGAGGGTACTTCGCTGGAAGTCCCCGAACTGCTCGTCAGGGCTACTGCGGACACCGAACTGTACATGTGCGGACCCATTCGACTAATGGATGCGGTGCGTCGTGGTTGGGCAGAGCGCGATGATCTGGAATTCTCCTCGCTACGTTACGAGACCTTCGGCAACAGCGGCTGGTACGACCCGGAGGAGTTCATCGTCAAGGTGCCCAAGCTGGGTCTGGAGGTCAGCGTGCCGCAGGACCGCTCGATGCTCGAGGCGCTGGAGGACGCAGGGGCGGAAATGATGTTCGATTGTCGCAAGGGCGAGTGTGGGCTGTGCGAGGTGCGCGTCACCGAGCTGCGCGGGCGCATTGACCACCGCGACGTGTTCTACTCCGAGCGCCAGAAGCGCCAATCCTCCAAGATGAACTGCTGCGTTTCGCGAGCGGTTACCACCCCGACCGGGGCGCGCACCGACGCCGCCCACGGCGATGGGCCTGCTGTCGTTGTTATCGAGCCCAATTAGTGAAGGAACCTCGCATGAACTTGAAGGAAAGAATCGATTCATCGGTCATGTCGCCCTTCCAGTGGGTTGTCGTCGCAGTGTGTACGTTTCTCAACGCACTGGACGGTTTTGATGTTTTGGCCATGGCCTTCACCGCCAACCGCGTGTCCGAAGAGTTCGCGCTTACCGGCTCCGAGCTGGGCGTGCTGCTCAGCGCTGGCCTGCTGGGCATGGCCGCCGGCTCGCTGTTCCTGGCACCGTTCGCCGATGTCTTCGGGCGCCGCCCGATGCTGCTATTCACCACCGCACTGACCGCGGTTGGCATGTTTCTCTCGGCGACCGCGCACAGCATGGTGGAACTGAGTCTGTGGCGCATCGTGACTGGTTTGGGCGTGGGAGGTATTCTGGCCTGCACCAATGTGATCACAAGTGAATACTCCAACCAGCGCTGGCGCGGCATGGCGGTGAGTATCTATACCGCAGGGTACGGGGTGGGTGCGACGCTCGGTGGCATGGCCGCTGTCGCTCTACAGGCGAGCTACGGCTGGCGTTCGGTATTCATCTTCGGCGGGGTATTGACTACGGTGGCGTTCGTACTGCTGGCGCTGGTGGTTCCTGAGTCCGTGGACTACCTGCTCACCCGGCGTCCACGACGCGCCGAGACCAAGCTTTCGGTGCTGGCACACAGGATGCGCCTGGACGCGGCCAACCCACTGGGCACGATCGCTGAGTCGGCGACCACGCCCGCCCGTTCCTCCAATCAGGGTGTGTTGGCGTTATTCAGCGGCGAGAACCGCAGGGCTACCGGGCTGATCTGGGTGTCCTTCTTCGCCGTGATGTTCGGTTTCTATTTCGTGAACTCCTGGACTCCGAAGTTGCTGGTCACCGCCGGCATGACCGAGAGCCAAGGAGTTGTCGGCGGGCTGATGCTCACTCTGGGCGGCATCTTCGGCTCGTTGCTCTTCGGAGCCCTGACCACCCGCTGGGCGGTGCGCAAGGTGCTGGTGGTCTTCACCGTACTTTCCTCGGCAACAATGGTGCTGTTTATCTCCACGGCTGGTGTGTTGGCACTAGCTTTCGCGCTGGGGGTGGTGGTGGGCATGCTGGTCAATGGCTGCATTGCCGGCCTGTACACGCTTACCCCCGCCTCTTACGCGGCGCAGACCCGCAGCACTGGGGTCGGCTGGGCGATCGGCATTGGCCGGTTCGGTGCGATCTTGGCCCCCCTCGCAGCTGGGATGCTGCTGGATGCCGCATGGACCGCCGGCCAGCTCTACTTGGGCGTGGGTGTTGTGATGCTGGTGGCAGCCGCCGCGCTGCTGCTAATGCGAGAGCGGTCTGTAGTTGGCAATGGCCCGGTGGCGCAGGAGGCCGTCGCTTCCAACTAGCCGTGCGCCGTCCTCCGCTACGCGCAAATTGCCCTGCTCCGGGCGAACCGTTGAAGAACCCTAAAGTTCCGCAGCGGGACGTTCGGAGTACGGCCATGTGTACTCGGCTGCGGCCGGCCTCTGCTCGACGCACCTCTGACTGTCCTATGCTGGCGCTAGGGCATCAACCAAATGATGTTCATTCTGATTGGAGTCCAGGAGGAAAGCAGATGACTGCCCGCACCGTACGTCGCATCGGCGTGGTGGGCCATGGGGCGATCGGTTCCACGGTGGCGGCCGAGCTGGCCGCTGGCCGCGTAGAGGGCGCGGTGCTGGCCGGGGTGGTGGGGCGCGGCACCCCGCACACGGCATCGATCCGCCTGTTGTCGCTCGACGAGGCGTTGACAGAGTGCAACGTGCTGGTGGAATGCGCGGGGCAGCCGGTGGTAGCTGAGCACGCCGAGGCCGTCCTGGATTCCGGAGTCGATCTGCTGGTGACTTCAATCGGCGCGCTGGCCGATGAGGAGCTCGCAAGCCGATTGCAGCAGGCCGGTCCCGGCCGGCTATTCCTGACCTCTGGGGCGATTGGTGGCCTGGACCTACTTTCGGCCGCAGCCCGCATGGGCAAATTTGAGCGCATCATGATCACCACGCGCAAGAAACCCGCTACCCTCGTCCAGGCGTGGATGACCGAAGAGCAACAACGGGAACTCGCGGGAACCCAAGTGGCAGTCGATGTCTTTTGCGGTCTGGCACGTGAGGCTGCCGGGTTGTTTCCGCGCTCCCTGAATGTGGTAGCTGCGGTGGCACTGGCGGTGGGTGCCTGGGACGCAGTGACGGTGCGGCTGGTTGCAGACCCGCATGCCCACTTGACCCGGCACCACATCGAGGCGAGCGGGCCCGGCGGCGACTACGAGTTCAGCATTAATAACCGACCCGACCCGAGGAATCCGCGAACTAGCGGTGTGGTGCCTTGGGCCGTGCTGCGTTCGTTGGAATCGATCCTGGCTGTGCGCGGCGGATTTGCCTAGCGCCATTGTGCTTTCAGAGCTCTGATCGCTTCCTGCACCATGGCGCTCGGCCGTACGCCACGGGGCAGTGCGGCGACCAGGGAATTCGGTTCGGTGGGATCGCTTAGCGGCCGCATCAACAGGGGTAAGCCTTCCGGGCTGGCACTCGTCGGCTGCATCAGCAACGAGTAGGCAAGCCCCCGGCCGACCAGCGAGTGGATCGCTGGAACATTAGCAAAAAGCCATTTGACCTTGGGCTCAACACCATACCGATGAAATTCTGCCAAAGTGCGCTGCAACGCTGGTTCCAGGCTTAGCAGTGCTGCCGGATGGTCGGTCAGCTGGCCGAAACTGAGTGACTCATAGGCCGCTAGAGGGTGGGTGGGGCTGAGCAGGACCTGCCGGTAGAACTTATGGATCACCTGAACGTCGCTGTGATCGTCGAACATGGCCACATAACCGATCGACAGCTGCGTCCGTCCGTTATCGGCTGCCTCCCGCAGCTCCGGGCCGGGCGCTTCGATGAAGTTAACCTCGACGGCGGGGTGCCGATCCGCGAACCAGTGCGCCAGATGCGGGATTACCAGAGCCGCAACGGTCGTGAACACGCCAATATTCAACCGTCCTGCCAACTCGTCGTGTGCCCGGGTAACTTCGTCCCTCAAGGTCTTTACTTGCTCGACCACCGATCTAGCCCGTGCGGCAGCCATGCGCCCCTCCGCCGTCAACTGAAGTGACTTTCCCGGACGTCGGATCACCAGACTCAGGCCAAGAGCCTCCTCTAGCTGGCCGAGCGCTAGACTCACTGCCCCTTGGCTCACATGGCAACTTTTCGCCGCCGCAGTCACCGATCGCGTTTCTGCCAGCGCCGCAAAATATTCGAGTTGTCGAAGCGTTAGCTCTGTAGTCATTAGGTCTCCTAATGTGTTATTTCAATAAGTTTAGCTGGTCAAATGTGGCGTAGACCACCAATATTGAATCAATCACCCACTTCAGGAAAGCGACAGACCTTGAACTCCAACAGCTTGAACCCATATGTGATCACCCTCGGTACGGCCGGCGGCCCTCGTTGGTGGTCCGATCGAAATGGCGAACCTCGATTTGGCATCGCCACGGCTGTGGTTGTCGGCGAACGCTGGTACCTGGTTGATTGCGGACAAGGTGCGGGGCGCCAGGCAAATGTAGCGGGACTTTCCATGTCCAACCTAGGCGGCATCTTTATCACGCACATGCATTCCGATCACACAGTTGACCTGCCCTCCTTGCTCCTGTTCGGCGCGTTTGAGCTCAAGAACGCTCCACGTGGGCCGATCCCAATTGTCGGCCCTGGTGACCGTGGCAAACTCCCGCCGCTCTCGCCGCGCGCTACCAAAGTGCCATCGCCGGTCGCGCCGGGGCGGCCAACCCCAGGGGTGGGTGGACTGCTGCACGGCCTGCTTGAGGCCTACGCCACCGACTGCAACGACCGGATCTTCGACTCATTGGCCAAGTCCCCAGTAGAGCAGTTTGCTGCACGGGAGATCCAAATTCCCGAGCACCTCGGCTTTGATCCGAACACGGATGTAGCACCTGATATGGATCCATTGGTCGTCTATGAGGATGAGCTAGTCACCGTGAGCGCGATCCTGGTTTCGCACCATCCCACCGCGCCGGCTTTCGCGTTCCGGTTCGACACGCTCGAGGGATCAGTCACCATCTCAGGAGATACCGCGCCGTGCCGGAACATGGTACGCCTTGCGGAGGGAACTGACCTGCTGCTTCACGAGGCCATCAATCTGGAGCTGATGGCGACAAAGTACAAAGACCCGAAGATGCTTGAAGCCACCATGGATCACCATCGGCGGGCTCACACAACCGCCGAACAAGCCGGCCAGATCGCCACGGATGCCGGTGTTAAACACTTGGCCCTTCACCATCTTGTTCCTACTTATTCGCCGCCACAAGCATGGCAGTCGGCGCGTAACACCTTCGCCGGACACCTTACGATTCCCGATGATCTGGAAATCATTCCCTTTGGACGGTCGTTGGAAGGGCAGCGGTCCCTCTCGGCCGGCATGACGGCGTCTTACTGAATCACACGCAACTCAAGGACAGAGCAATGACGACATCACACAATTCGTCGGCATCTCCTGAATCTCAGGGGGCCGTCTACCACGCGTCGCGCAAGGACATGCGTCGGATCCTGTTTTCCAGCTTCATGGGCACGGCAGTGGAGTACTATGACTTCATTCTGTACGCCACTGCCGCAGGAATCGTCTTCAATAAAGTCTTTTTCGCGGATTTGGATCCAGCTATCGCGATCTTCGTCTCCTTCGGGACCTTAGCAGTTGGATACGTCGCCCGCCCCTTGGGTGGTCTCATTTTCGGGAACCTCGGTGACCGGGTGGGGCGAAAGACGATTCTGATGGCGACGGTGCTGATCATGGGTATCGCCTCGACTCTCATGGGACTGATGCCGACAACCGATCAAATCGGTATCTGGGCGCCACTTCTGCTGGTTTCCCTGCGATTTTTCCAGGGCCTTGCAGTGGGAGGCGAATGGGGTGGGGCCATGCTGCTCGCCTTTGAGAGCGCCAAGCGGCAGTCTCGCGGTTTTGCCTCGTCGTTCGCCTATATGGGTGCTCCAGCGGGAACGATCCTCGGTACGCTGATCCTGTCCTTGATGACCCTCTTGCCGTCCGCTCAGTTTCTGGCATGGGGCTGGCGCGTTCCCTTCATCTTCTCGGCCGCGCTGATGATGGTGGCGATCTTCATTCGTATGAAGGTCAGCGAATCGCGTGTGTTCCGCGAGATGTCTCTGGCCTCGGAAAAGGCCCAGCGCAAGGTACCCGTCGCAGACCTGTTCCGGAACCACCGCAAACCCCTGCTCGCCGCGGTACTCGCCGGTCTGTCCGGCCAGATGACCCAAGGCCTGATGGGAGCATGGGCGATCTCCTACGCGGTGCAACAGGCGATCCTAGCCCCATCAGAGGTTTTGAATATGAAGGCCATCGGCGGTGTATTCACCATCGTCTTCATCATCATCGCTTCGCGGCTCAGCGACCGTTTCGGGCGGCGGCGCATCCTGGTCATCGGCAACCTTACCGCCATGGCCCTAGCCTTCCCCGTGCTTTTCCTGCTGGATGCCGGTAGCATGCTGGCCTTCCTAGCGGCCATGATCCTTGGTCTGAGCCTGGTTCAGGGTTTCACCTCGGGCCCGTACGGTGCATTCGCTGGAGAGCTTTTCCCCACTTCAGTGCGCTATTCGGGCACTTCCGTCGGGTACCAGCTGGCTTCTACCCTGGGGGCCGGGTTCACGCCGATGATCGCGACCGCCCTGGTTATCGCTGGGGGTGGCAATCTGTGGATGGTAGGCATCCTCTGGATGGGATTCTCGGCTCTCGCACTAGGTGGATTGTTGATGTCCCAGGATCGGTCAGGTGAGGATATCCAGAGCCTCGACCGGGTTGAGTCAGGTGTTGAGAGCGCTGCGACCCCCGAGATCCCGGGAAAGCAATTGGCTTCGAATATCTAGCATTGTCTGAGCCTGGAGGGTATTCCCGTCTGTGCGGGAGCACCCTCCAGGCGCATTCTGCGACTGGCTACTTCTACGAGTGACCATGGCCAGGGAGCTTAGGTTCCACGCCGACCTCGTTGCGGCCCGGGCCGGCCTCCTCATTCCGGAAAACCCCGGCGCCGCCTGTCTGCAACCCGAAGCTTCAGGGGCTTCCAGTAGATGCACGCAACCCTCTGGCATAGGACTATCGCGACCCCCCTTTTTCACCCTGTTGAAGCTACATCACATAAGAAAGCGTAACCAGATGCTGCTGTTCAGCGCCGCGCTGATAGCCGTGGAGATATTTCGCTCGGGGTGACTGCTTACAGCAAGGTGGAACTGAGCTTGAGACGAATCCCGATCCGTCTGGGCAGGCACGGTATTCTGGCCGACACCAATGTAATTGCCAGCGCATGCTCCGACTGGCTATGGGTGCATGACAGCAACTGCGGTACAAGGTAGCGACGGCTGGCTTTCCGTCTTTATTTCTAACACGCGTGATAACCGAAGTCGTGTTTGTGAGCCGTAGGGTCGCTGCCGGGCTTACACTCACTCCGGAAATCCTTTTCTGTTGTTGATCTGCGGCAGGCGGTTCGCATTCGCTTGCTGGCAGGATGGTCGAGCCGCCCGTGAGCACCACAGAGAGTACCGGAACCGCATACCACTGGGAATCGAGGAACGGGACAGCAGTACCGGTTGTCTGCTCGTCGATGAGCCTGTCGAAGGTGCAGTGGCAGAGGCAATGGATCTTGGCTAGCTCCTAGCGCAGCTGCGGGGGTTTAAGCATTGTTCCGGAGGGACGGAAGTTCCACCGGCGTCCTCCCGCGTCGGATAAGGAGATGTCCTGCCTTATTGAAGTGCGGTTCATTCATTGCTAAAGTTCATTTTACGAACATTAGTTCATAGTGCGAACATTATGCGATGAGGGAGTAAGAATCATGCAGCAGGCCTATCTCTATGACGCGATCCGTACGCCTTTTGGCAAGCTGGGCGGGAGCCTGTCAGGGCATCGGCCGGATGATCTTGCCGCGCACGTGATCCGCGAACTGGTGGCCCGCGCGCCGCAGCTGGATGCCTCCGCCATCGATGAGGTTATTTTCGGCAACGCCAACGGGGCCGGCGAGGAGAACCGGAATGTCGCGCGCATGGCCACGCTGCTGGCCGGGCTGCCCACCTCCATCCCCGGCACCACCATGAACCGGTTGTGCGGTTCCTCCCTGGACGCGGCCATCGCCGCCTCCCGCGAGGTGGCCACGGGGGACGCGGATCTGGTGCTTGTTGGGGGAGTGGAGTCCATGAGCCGTGCGCCATGGGTGCTGCCCAAGACCGAGCGCCCCTTCCCCATGAACAACCTGGAGCTGGCCAACACCACCCTGGGGTGGCGCCTGGTCAATCCGTCCATGCCGGGTGAATGGACTGTTTCGCTTGGTGAAGCGACCGAGCAGCTGCGTGAAAAGTACCAGATCAGCCGCGAAGACCAGGACCAGTTCGCGGCGACCTCCCACCAGCAGGCTGCCGCCGCCTGGCAGGCCGGCAAGTACGACAACCTTGTCGTGCCGGTGCCCCCAGCGTCCAAGAAGGGCACCGAAGTCACCCGCGACGAGACCGTCCGCCCGGACTCGACGGCGGAAACCCTCTCCGGACTGCGCACCGTGTTCCGCCCGGCCGAAACCGGAACCGTGACCGCAGGGAACGCCTCACCCATGAATGACGGGGCCTCGGCAGTCTTCATTGGCTCGGAAGCCGGAGGACAGGCGCTCGGGTTGGACCCGCTGGCCCGCATCATCTCCAACGCGGCCCACGCCCTGGACCCGCAGTACTTTGGATTTGCCCCCGTCGAGGCGGCCAACAAGGCGCTGTCCAAGGCGGGACTGTCGTGGAACGACATCGCCGCGGTGGAACTGAACGAGGCGTTTGCGGCGCAGTCGCTGGCCTGCCTGCGCGCCTGGGACATTGACCCGGACATCGTCAACGCCTGGGGCGGGGCCATCGCCATCGGCCACCCGTTGGGCGCCTCGGGCCTGCGCATACTGGGAACCTTGGCCCGTCGACTGCAGGAATCGGGGCAGCGCTACGGCCTGGCGGCCATTTGCATTGGCGTTGGCCAGGGCCTGGCCGTGGTCATCGAGAACGTCAACGCCGCCAACTAGCCACACCGGGAGTTCATCCCTCCCAAGGATTTTCGCTCAGAGAGGTAGACACTGATGGCACCACGTATCGCCACCTCGCCCGCCGAGGCCGTGGCCGAAGTGAAGGACGGATCCACCGTTCTGATCGGCGGCTTCGGCAACGCCGGGCAACCCATGGAACTGATCGACGCCCTGCTTGATGGCGGGGCCACGAATCTGACCGTGGTGAACAACAACGCCGGACAGGCCGACGCGGGCCTGGCCCTGCTGATCAAGGAACGTCGGGTAAAGAAGATCATCTGCTCCTTCCCCCGCCAATCCGATTCCTGGCACTTTGATGAGGCCTACCGGGCCGGGGACATCGAGCTGGAGCTGGTTCCGCAGGGAAACCTGGCCGAACGGATTCGTGCGGCGGGCGCCGGGATCGGCGGATTCTTCACCCCCACCGGCTACGGCACGCTGCTGGCCGAGGGCAAGGAAACGCGCATGATTGACGGGCGCGGTTATGTACTGGAGACCCCGATCCACGCCGATGTCGCACTGATCAAGGCGCTGCGGGCTGACACCCACGGCAACCTGGTCTACCGCAAGACCGCGCGCAACTTCGGACCAATCATGGCCGCCGCCGCCAAGCAGGCCATTGTCCAGGTTGATGAGATCGTGCCGGTGGGCGGCATCGACCCGGAGGTCGTGGTGACCCCGGGCATCTACGTGGACACCATGGTGGCACTGGGAGGGAAGAACTGATGAGCACGCTGCTGCACACCGATGAGAAACTGACCCGCGATGCGATGGCCCAGATGGTGGCCGCGGACATCCCCGCCGGTGCCTTCGTCAACCTTGGCATTGGCCAGCCCACCAACGTTTCCAACTTCCTCACCGCCGAACAGGGCGTCACCCTGCACACCGAGAACGGAATGCTGGGCATGGGACCGGTGGCCACCGGGGAGCAGGTGGACGAGGACCTGATCAACGCCGGCAAGATTCCGGTCACCGAGCTGCCCGGAGCCAGCTTCTTCCACCACGCCGACTCCTTCGCCATGATGCGCGGCGGGCACCTGGATGTCTGTGTGCTCGGGGCCTTCCAGGTCTCGGCCGCCGGGGATCTGGCCAACTGGCACACCGGAGCCGAAGGGGCGATCCCGGCCGTGGGCGGCGCCATGGACCTGGCCATCGGCGCCAAGCAGACCTGGGTCATGATGAGCCTGTTTACGAAGAACGGAGACTCCAAGCTGGTGGACCAGCTCAGCTATCCGGTTACCGGGCTCGGCTGCGTCTCGCGAATCTATACGGAGGTCGCGGTCTTTGAGCTGCGCCAGGGGCAGGTGTTCGTGCGCTCCACCCACGGGATCAGCTTCGAGGAGCTTCAGGCCAAGCTGCCGGTCGAACTCGCCCGCGGCTAAACGCGCCAGGCCGCCGCGGGCATCCGCGGAGGCGGTGCTCGCCAACAACCAGTAAATTAGGAGGGGCACGCGCCATCCCAGGCCGCGTGCCCCTTCACCATCCCCGCAGCACGGCACCCCGTGGGCGGAGCACATCAATCAGGAGAGCCTTGAGCAGCGAGAACAGCGAGAACAGCACGTCGGCGAAGACCTCGGTGCAGTCCCTGGCCCGCGGGCTGCAGGTCATCCGCAGCTTCGACGCCGAACACACGTCCATGACGCTGTCCGAAGTCGCCGCACGCACCGGACTGTCCCGGGCCACCGCGCGCCGATTCCTGCACACCCTGGCCGAGCTGGGCTACGTGCGCACGGACGGGAAGCAGTTCGCGCTCACCGCGCTGGTGCTGCAGCTGGGGTATGCCTACCTGTCCAGCGCCACCCTGCCGCAACTCATTGAACCGGTGCTGGAGGAGCTCTCCGCAAGTGTCGGGGAATCGGCCTCCGCCTCCGTGCTGCAGGGCAGTGAAATCATGTACATCGCCCGCGTGCACACCCGCTCCATCATGCAGGTGGGGATCTCTGTGGGGACCCGCTTCCCGGCGCTGAGCACCTCCATGGGCCGGGTGCTGCTGGCCCATCAGCCGGCGCAAACCGTGCAGCAGGTCCTCCAGGACACTCCGACTGCACTGACCCCGCGCACCATCACCGACGCCAAGGCCTTGGAAGCGGAACTGGAGAAGGTCCGGGAACGAGGGTACGCACTGGTGGACCAGGAGCTGTCCGTCGGACTGCGCTCGGTGGCTGTTCCGGTGTTCAGCAAGGACGGCAGCATCGCGGCGGCCATGAACGTATCCATGAGCGTGGGACCCGACAGCCCGGCCGATGCGCAGGAAGCGGCCCAGCGAGTGCTCCCGCAGCTGCTGCGGGCGGCCGGCCAGGTCGAGGAGGCGCTCGCCGCGCGGCGCTAGTTATCAAGAGATGTACTGACTCGGAATATCTTCGGTTCAGGCTCAGTTCACGTCCATTTCGCAGAGCTGTTGCCCGAGCGCGAAACAGTAGGCGGTGTTGTATTCGAAACACAGGAGAACCGCTGACGTGAACATTCGATCGCTTTGCCTTGGGGCGCTTTCAGCCCTCATGCTCGCCGGGCTGGGGCTGCCGGCCACCGCCGCTCCGGGACCCCACTCACAAGACGAACCCCTACTCATCGGCCACCGGGGAGCTGCCGGAGTGGCTCCGGAAAACACGCTTCCCGCCATCAAAGCCGGCAGCCAGTCCGGTGCCGAATTCATCGAAATCGACGTGCAGCTCAGCCGCGACGGCGTCCCGTTCGTCTTCCATGACGACACCCCGGCACGCACCACGAATGTCGAGCAGGTGTTCCCAGGCCGCGAGCATCAGCCGATCACGTCATTTACCTGGGATGAGCTGCAGCAGCTGGATGCCGGCTCCTATTTCTCCGCGGCCTACGCCGGGGAACGCATCCCGCACTTTGACCAGGTGCCGCAGGCCGTTACCGGCACTACCGGGGTTTTCATTGAGATCAAGTCGCCCAAGAATTCGCCGGGCGTCGAAGAAGTGGTGGCCAAGGCGCTGGAGCAGGAGCGCAGCTGGTCCCGGCTGCTCGATGCCGGGCGCATTGAAGTGCTCGGCTTTGACGCCGAATCCAACCAGCGGTTCGCGCAGCTGGCCCCCGAGGTGCCGCTGCAGCAGCTGGCCGGCACCGTGCCGGACGCCGCCACCTTGGAAGGCTACTCCCGATTCGCAGACGCCTTCGGCACCAGCTATCGGACCCTGGATGCAGCCGGTGCCGAACGGGTCAAGCGGGCCGGGCTCGGCCTGGGCGTTTACACGGTGAACTCCACCGAGTCTGCCGATGCCGCCAGGCAGCTGGGCGTGGAACGCATTACCGGTGATTTCCCGGCCCAGCTGTCCCGGCACTTCTCCGGTCGTGACCCGTTTCCGGGCAAGCCCGGCTTGGTGATCCACTCATCGGTCAACGACGTGCCGGGCAATGACCTGCAGCCCGAGACCGGTGAACACGTGGTGCTGAGCAACCCCGGGCACCGTCCGGTCGATGCCTCGGGCTATCTGCTGCGCGATGCCGCCAATAACCTGCTGCAGATTCCTGCCGGCTACACCATCCCCGCCGGAGGCCAGCTGCGCGTCTACCCTGGCCCCGGCACCAGCAGCATGGATGCCTTCTACGCCGATATGGGCAGCGCAATCCTAAACAACGGTGGTGACTCGCTGGGGTTGTGGAACGGGCAGGGCAAACTCGTGGACACCTTCGCCAACTAACCGGCCCGGATCCGCCAACGTCACAATCCCATCCACCGCTTCTGCCCCTGCCGGCTTGGGGGACCCACAGATTCCCAAGCCAGCAGGGGCAGGGGCGTGCCGGGGGCGAAAAACTGATGAAAGCCCCCACCACGCGACACGCGCGCCCTGCGACACGGTTTGCCCCGCCCCGGGAAAACCGGGTTCACTAAAGGTGGGGAAATTGGGGTCCGAACCTTGTGCCACTGCACTGGAACGGCAAAGTCGCAGGGGGAGCATTGGGCGTAAACGAACTGAAATGCAAGCTTCGAACCGTTACCGGCAACTGGTGGAGCGCCGCGACCGGGCGTGGCCCGCGAACGCTGTTAGGACGAAGCTTTCCCTGGCATCTGTGCCTGGTGGCCACCACCTTCTGGGTTGGGGAAATCCATGATCCGAACGCCCACGACGGCTCGCAGATGATCAGTGCCTACGACGGATGGTGGTACGAGCGCTACGGCGGATGTGACGGCGTGGTCGAAGACGGCGTCTGCAACACGGAGGTTCGTGAGGCGGCCAACAACTATTTCCCGAAGCACATGACACCCCAGCAGAACCCCTTCTACCTGGACCTGCCGTTCAATGACGTGACCAACGAGAAGGCGTTCTCGCAGCGCCACCTGATCCCGTGGGCCAACGACTTCGGCTATGCCGGAAATCTGGAGAACAAGAATTTCTCCTACATGAAGAACCGCTGGGTTGAATTGAGCTTTCGGGGCAAGACCTGTTTCGCCCAGATCGCCGATGCGGGCCCTGTCGTCTACGACGACTTTGAGTATGTTTTCGGGGAGAACAACGAACGCCCGAAGAACTCCGAGTTCAACGGGGCCGGAATGGATGTTTCCCCGGCAGTCGTTGGATGTCTGGGCTTTGATGCGCTGAACGGAACCCAGGCCGGGGTCTCGTGGCGGTTCGTCGATGAAGTCGATGTCCCCGACGGACCGTGGAAGATTGTGGTGACCGAAAGCGGCTACGACTGGAGCAGCGGCGGTCCGCAGGCCAACCAGTAAGTGCGCCAGCATGGCCAACCTCAGCAGGTAGGGAGCCAGGAGCTGGAATACACGGGAGAAGTCTGTTTGATCATGGTCCGGTGTGGTGGCGGCAACCGGCCAGCGATAGGTTACTCACAGCATTTGGGCGCTGCCATGACTTCTCGTGGGTAAAACGGCGGATGTACCAGTCTGTAGTGGGGTTTTAGTTTCTCCGCTTGGCTTTTCCGGTGATCTAATGGGAAATACCTGCCCTTGAAGCAAGGCTCACGCGCTGTAGGCCTACAGCCCGAATAACGGAGTCACCACGTGGAAACAGTAAAGGTCTTACTCGAACTAGCGGTTGTCATCCTGGCGATCCTGATGGGCACCCGCTCCAGCGGCGTCGGCCTGGGGCTGTGGGGAGGAACCGGCGTTGCAGTGCTGGTCTTTGGCTTCGGTCTGCAGCCCGGGGCGATTCCCACCTCGGCCATCATCATTGTGCTGGCCGTGGTGCTCTCTGCGGCGGTGATGCAGCAATCCGGCGGCATTGACTGGATGGTGGCTGTTGCAGCGAAGGCCATCGCCAAGAACCCGAAGATGATTACCTTTGTCGCCCCGCTGATTTCCTTCCTCTTTTCTGTCGGAGCCGGTACTTCGAACATCCTTTATCCGCTGCTGCCGGTCATCAAGGATGTCGCCTACCAAAACGGGATCCGTCCATCCCGGCCGCTATCGCTCTCGGTGGTGGCCACCGGTGTGGCCTTGGCGGCCAGCCCGGTTTCTGCGGCCATGGCAGCAATGATTGGGTTCACCAGCGAACTTGGCTTCGAAATGATCAACATCATCATGATCACCCTGCCCGCAGCCCTGATCGGGATCGTGGTGTCTGCCTTCATCGTGAACAAGCTGGGCAAGGACATTGAGGACGACCCCCAGATCCAGGCGAAAATCGCGGCGGGGGAAATTCCGCCGCCGGCCGGAGCTGCCGCGGTCAAGGCCGCCGCGGATGCACACCGTTCCGGCACAGGCGCGCCAAGGACCCACCTGTCTACCGCTCCGGCGAAGGCCGCAATTCCGGAGCCGACGGCCGCCGGCCGCAACGCTGCTCTGATCTTCTTTACCGGAGTGCTGGCGATCGTGGTGTTCGGACTGTTCCCATCGCTGCGCCCGCCCTTCGGCGCCGAAACGCGCATGGAAATGAGCCAGCTGATCCCGGTGATCATGTTCGTGGCCGGAACAGTGATCATCATGGTGGCCCGCCCGAAGGTGGGGGACATTCCCTCCTCTACGGTGTTCAAAGCAGGCATGGTCTCGGCTATCGCACTGTTCGGTCTGGCCTGGCTGACCAGCACCTTCCTCGAAGCCCACAGCGACCTGGTCAGCAACGGCGTAGGGGCACTGATCGGGCAGGCGCCGTGGATCTTCGCCCTGGGCGTGTTCCTGATCTGCGTGCTGACCACCAGCCAGTCCACGGCGACGAACACCGCAGTGCCGATCGCGCTGAGCGCCGGTTTGCCACTGGGACTGCTCTCAGGCATGTGGGCTGGCGCATTTGCCGGAATCTACCTGCTGCCGACCAACGGCTCACAGATCGCTGCCGCAAACTTTGATGACAGCGGCAGCACCAAGCTCGGCACCAAGCTGGTGGATCACTCCTTCTTCCTTCCCAGCATTATTCTGGCCGTTACCACCATCATCGCCGGATCGGTCATTGGCCTGGCCGTGGACGCGTTCTAGCCGCGGTAGCGGTCCCAGGCAGCTTTGCAGGCGCGGGCCAGGAACTCCACTTGCTGCGGGTCTTCCTGTGGCCAAGAGGTTCCCGGCTCGTGCAGTTGCGCAGTGAATGCCTGACCATGCAGGTATTCGCGACGGAACTCCGCCTGCACCGCGTCGGTGAGCAGGGCCGAGTCCGGGTGCCGGTGGTGGAAGTCTGAGAAGCGTTCGCGTGCGGCAATGATTTCCTGGCTGCCCAGGTAAGGGGTGTTCAGCTGAACCTCATCCGCACTGGCGACCTCGAACGCCGCCCGGTGCGCCTCCGCCAAGCGGCGCAGACGTTGCGGATTCATGCTGGGCGGGTCCTCTTCGGTACGGGCTTCACCGCGCTGATCCCCGCGGTTGGACAGCGCCACCACGTTGGGCAACCGGTCTTCGGGCTTGCGCGGCACATTAACCGCGCCTTGCGCAGTGGTGGTCGTGTTCATGGTGTCGTGGAAGGAAAGGAAGCTCAGCGACGTCTCGGCACCCGGGGTGGCGGCCGCATGCCTGATCTGCAGCAGCCGCTCCAGCAACTCGTCACGGGTCCGCTCGTAGACACCCAATCCCTGCTCGGCGGTGTCGGCGAAGTCCTGGCACAGTTTCTGCAGCGCCTCATGGTCTTCGGGGATTTGCAGGATGGGGAAGAAGGAAAATGTCACCGGGCGGATCGCATCCACTCCGCTAAGGTCTACCGGATTCCATTTCCCGGCTTGTGCCACCCGCTCAATGGCCTGACTCAGGGTCTGCACCACGTCCTCGGGTTTAGCCCGGTTGGGGTCACGAACCATACGTGGATGCGGGTTGATTACTGCAACGATCCGCGGATCAATGTCTGCCCAGCGACGGACCACGGAGGCGGTGGCCACATCGGAGAAATCGTACTGCAGTCGCTGGGTCAGTTCTGGGGCAAGATAACCGGCCAGCTCCTCGGGGATCACGGCACCTGAGTGGGGTGTGCTGACCAGCAGATCGGCCTCGGTCAGGGCCTGCTCCAGGGTGCGGGAGTCCGTAGGCTGGCCGGTGGTGTCCGTGCCGTGCGGATTCTTGCCCTGCCAGTGGGTAATGTCCTCGGAACGGAATCGGGTGCCTGCCGGAATCAAGGTTGGTGCAGTGTCCATGACTTGACTCTACTGCTGCTTCACCGGTTGGCGCAGGCGCGGCACCGGGTCGGGCCGTCCCCTAGTGTCGCGGGCCGTGTCCGCCGCCGGTGATGCGCTGTTCGAGCAGGTGTTCCAGCAGCGGGTCCAGGACCGCCAAGCCGTCACGCACTCCTCCGGTGGAGCCAGGCAGGTTCACGATCAGGCAGGAGCCGGCGAAACCGGCGACCCCGCGGGTGAGGACGGACAGCGGGGTCACCGCTTCACCGCGACGGCGAATGGCCTCAATGACTCCGGGCAGCTGCACCTGCAGCAGCGGCGCCGTCTGCTCGGGGGTGAGATCGGTGGGGGAGACCCCGGTGCCGCCGGTGGTCAGGATGAGCCGGGGTTCACCCGCCAGCAGCTGGCGCAGTCCGACACCGACCTCCGGCCCGTCGGCGGTAATACGAAGATCCACGGTGAAGCCGCGCTGTTGCAGCCACTGGCTGATCACCGGCCCGGTGCGGTCCGGGTTCGTCCCGGCGGCTGCGCTGGTGGAGGCGACCAGCACCCCGGCGCGGCGCACGGCGGCGGCTGCATCAGTCACGGGCCCAGTCCCCGGATTTTCCGCCGGATTTGGCCAGTACCCGGATGCCGGTGACCTCGGCGTGCTTGTCCACGGCCTTGACCATGTCATAGAGGGTCAGCGCGGCGACGCTGGCGGCGGTCAACGCCTCCATCTCCACCCCGGTGACCCCCTTGGTGGTCACCTGCGCGCTCACCCGAACCGCCGACTCCTCGGCAGTGAAGTCCACCGACACCTTCGAAATCGGCAACGGGTGGCACAACGGCACCAGCTCCCAGGTACGTTTAGCCGCCATGATCCCGGCGATGCGGGCAGTGCCCAGCGCCTCACCCTTGGGCAGGTTGCCGCTCATCAGCATCTGCACCACGTCCGGGCGGGTGACGAACACGGCTTCCGCGGTGGCCACCCGCTTGGTGACCTGCTTGTCGCTGACATCGACCATGGCCGCGCTGCCATCGGCGCGCAGGTGGGTCAGCTGCTGCTCGCCGGACGGGTTCGAATCAGCTGCGTGTGGGGTGTTTGAGTCAGTCATGGAATCTCCAAGTGTCTACCTTGGTGCCGGCCGGAAGGTGGGCGACACCGACGGGAAGGTGCACGAGCACATCGGCCCGTGCCAGGTCGTGAATCAGGTGGGAGCCGGGATCCAACACGGTGACCTGCCCGTCGTCGAGCAGTCCGCGGCGGACCTGGTGCTTGTCGCCCGGGGAATGCACCTCGTTGGCCAGGGCGTACTGTTCGGGAACGGGTTCGGCCACTGCGGCCAGGCGGCGCAGGGTGGGGGCCAGGAACAGTTCCAGCGAGAGCAGCGCGCTGACCGGGTTGCCCGGGAAGCAGAGCACCGGGGTGCCCTCCAGCAAGGCGAAACCCTGCGGGCCACCGGGTTGCAGGGCCACATGGTGGAAACTGCCGCCGGAGGGGGCCAGCGCCTCGCGCACCACCTCGTAGGCCCCGGCGCTGATGCCGCCCACCGTGAGGATGAGATCCACCTGGGGCGCCTGCATGACCAGTTCGCGGGTCAGCGCCGGCGCGTCATCGGGCAGCCGCAGAACTTCCACCTGGGCGCCGTAGCCGCGCAGCACCGCCGCGAGCATCGGTGAATTTGAATCGGGGATCCGCCCGGACTCGGCGGTCCCGCCCATCAGCTCATTGCCGGTGGTGCATACCAGCACCCGCAGCCGTGTGCGCACCGGAACCCCGCGCACGCCACTGGCTGCCAGCGCGCCGATCAGGGTGGGCGTCAGCCGGGTGCCGGCCTCCGCGACCACGGCACCGGCCTGCAGGTCCTGGCCGAGCGGCCGGATGAAGCGCCCGGGCTCCGCGGGCTGCGTGAAGGTCGCCACCCCGCTCGGCTCGCCCTCGCCCCGGCGCACCAGCGGACCGAAAGTGCCCTGCATGGTGGCCTCCACCGGAATGACGGTGTCCGCCCCGGAGGGGATCACGGCCCCGGTCATCACCGGGGACACGGTGCCGGGCAGCAGTTCGATTTGCCGGTCCCCGGCCGCGGCGGTCACCCCCAGCGGCAGCTGCACCGGGTGCTCGGCGCTCGCGCCGGCCAGCTCCGCGCTGCGGGCGGCGAACCCGTCCATCTGCGAATTGGTGAAGGCGGGAATGGGCAGGGGCGCGGTGATGCGGGCCGCGGTGACGCGTCCGGGCAGATCGGCGGCGTCGACGCCCAGCGTCTGGGTGCCCAACGCCGCGATCACCGGGTCCAGCAGCGCCGCGATTTCCGCGCGGTGGGTTTCCAGGGTGCAGCTCATGGGCTATCCGCCGGCGAAGGGAGGCAGCACGTCCACGGTCAGGTCGGCGTCATCGCCCAGCTCACCGTCATCGCGCCGGACCACCCCGTTGATCAGGAAGCTGCCCGCCCGCAGGACCTGGGCCATGGCATCGCCATAAGCGCCGGCCAGCTCGGTGCGCAGCTGGGACAGTGAATCGGGGCGCGCCCAGCGCTCCTGCTCGGTGCCCGCCGCGGCCGCCGCCGCGGCGAAGTAGCGTATCGTAATCTGCGACATGACTTCATGCTATCGCCTATCCTCCGGCGCGGCCGGGCGCGTAGGATCCGACTATGAGTGATCGTGCGTTTAAGCCCCTGGTCGACCCGGCCCCTGCGCTGAGCGACGAGCAGCTGGCCCGGGCCCAGCGCCAGCTGTCCCTGCCCGGATTCGGGGAGGCGTCCCAGCGCCGCCTGGCCGCCGCCCGCGTGCTGGTGATTGGGGCCGGGGGACTGGGCAGCGCCTGCATCCCGTACCTGGTCGGTGCCGGGGTGGGCACCGTGGGCATCGTGGATGACGACGTGGTGGAGCTGTCCAACCTGCACCGCCAGATCACCCACACCACCGCCAACATCGGGCTGCCCAAAACCGCCTCGCTGGCCGCCGCCGCGCGCGCCCTGGACCCCGGGGTGCGGATCATCGAACACCACCTGCGCTTGACCTCCGCGAACGCGTTAGAGATCTTCTCCGGCTACGACCTGGTGATCGACGGCAGCGACAACTTCCCAACCCGCTACCTGAGCAACGACGCCGCCCAGCTGACCGGCATCCCGCTGGTTTGGGGCTCAATCCTGCAGCACCACGGTCAGGTGTCCGTGGCCTGGCACGAACACGGGCCGGGCTACCGCGACCTGTTCCCGCTCCCGCCGGCCCCGGGCACCGTGGCCGACTGTGCCACCGGGGGTGTGCTGCCCGGACTGTGCGGAACCATCGGCTCGCTGCTGGCCACCGAGGCGCTGAAGCTGATCACCGGGATCGGCGATCCGCTGGTGGGCCGGGTGCTGATCTACGATGCGTTGGGCGCAAGCACCCGCACCCTGGAGTACGCGCCGGATCCCACCGCGCCACCGGTGACCGAGCTGATCGACTATGAGCTGTTCTGTGCCGGCAACCTGCCGCAGCCCAAGCAGCTGGCCCCCGAGGCGCTGGTGGCTGCGCTGGCTTCGCAAGAACCCCCGTTCCTGCTGGATGTGCGCAACCCGCAGGAACGCGCCGCGCTGAACCTGCGCGGCTCCCATCACCTGCCGCTGCCGCAGCTGGAGGCGGCCATCGACGCGGGCTCGCAGCTGCCGGCGCTGCCCGAAACCCTGGTGGTCTACTGCGCCAGGGGTCCGCGGGCCCTGCGTGCCGCGCAGCTGCTGGCCGGGCGCGGCATCACCGCCTCCTATGTGCCCGGCGGCGCCCCAGCGGTCGCGCAGCTGGCCCCCGACCTGACCGAATCCGCGCTGCACCAGCAGTCATAAGAGTCTTAAGCAGAGGAGCTACGTGAGCTACGCACTGATCACCGACCAGCCCATCGATGAGGACGCCGTCAGGCAGGGCGTGCAATCGGACACTGCCGGAGCCGTGGTGCTGTTCCACGGGATCATCCGCAACCACGACGGCGGCCAGGCGGTGAACTCGCTGGACTACTCGCATCATCCGCAGGCGCAGGAATTCCTGGAGAAGATCCTGGCTGAGGAGGAGGCCCGCACCGGGCTGCGGCTGGCAGCCGTGCACCGGGTCGGGGCCCTGACCATCGGGGATGCCGCACTGGTTGCGGCATCCGCGGCCGCGCACCGGCGCGAGGCCTTCGAAGCCATCGAGAATCTGGTGGAGCGCATCAAGGCGGAGGTGCCCATCTGGAAGCGCCAGCACTTCACTTCGGGATCCTCCGAATGGGTGGGGCTCTAGTTGTAATCTCCACGGACGTTAGGTACACACGGCGTGGCTAGGTGATATAAAGAAGACCTCCGGGTGAGGTGGAGCTTGTCTAAGAGTTCACTTCTCACCCGGAGGTCTTCATGTCCCACTCTAACGCCTTCCTTGCGCCCAAAGGACGTTTGGAACTAGCTAAGTGCATCGTTACCGATGGTTGGAGCTACCGTCGGGCCGCTGAGCGGTTCCAAGTCGCGGTCAGCACGGCCAGACGATGGGCCGAACGCTACCGGCTCGAGGGCGAAGCTGGCATGCAGGATCGCTCCAGCCGCCCGCACACCAGTCCGGGGCGCACCCCGCTACGGCGTGAACGTCGGATCATCGCACTACGAGTGAATTACCGGTGGGGGCCGGACCGTATCGGTTACAAACTGGGCCTGCATCCCTCGACAGTTCATCGTGTGCTCTCGCGCTACGGGCTATCGAAGCTCACCTGGCAGGACCGGGCCACGGGACGCACAGTACGCCGTTACGAACACGCCAACCCCGGGGACCTGATCCACGTGGACATCAAGAAACTTGGGCGGATTCCTGACGGCGGTGGCCATAAAGTCCTTGGCCGGCCGGCAGGGAAGAAGAACAAGGCTGGCACCCCCTCCAACCGGCGTCCTGGTTACGCGTACCTGCACAACGCGGTCGATGACCATTCCCGGCTGGCCTACACCGAGATCCTCACTGATGAGAAGCAGGAAACCGCAGCCGGGTTCTGGAAGCGGGCCAACGCATACTTTGACTCGGTGGGGGTCACGGTCAAACGCGTGATGACCGATAACGGCTCCTGTTACCGCTCAAAGATGTTTGCCGAAGAGTTGGGCCAGGCCATCAAACACCAGCGAACCCGGCCGTACCGTCCGCAGACCAACGGCAAAGTCGAACGGTTCAACCGCACGATGCTCGAAGAATGGGCCTACGCCAGGCCCTACGCCTCGGAAACCGAGCGGGTTAAAGCGTTCCATGGATGGCTACACGACTACAATCACCACAGAGGCCACACCTCGCTCAAAGGTCGACCACCAGCCAGCCGCGTACCCAACCTCACTGGAGACTACATCTAGTCCTGTCTTATTTGTACGCGCTTTGGCAACTCAAGTGCTCGTCCATCTCGAGGTGGGGGAGTGCAAGAGTGCGCCAGGCAGCAGATGACGTAACTGTCAAGGCAATATCGGCGTTGCGTAATCTGGCAGGTCTTCCTACAGTTGGCTCAGAGGTGAGGCGAGGTGAGAACTAGGCTCGGATTGTCGAAGGGTCTCACTGTTTCTAGCGCGCGGTGCTTCTTTATGGCGAGTAAATGCTGTCTAGCAACTAAAGCTGTTAAAGTGATGTCATGTGAGCAGCTGGGTCTCATGGTCCCGAGATTTAATAGTCATTCAAGTCTCGCGGTTTTTGAGCTGAAGCGCTTTGTTCTGTTGAGACTTCTTGCAGCTCATAGATTGCAAGACGTGGACACCGATTCTCTTCGCTACCGCCGCCCAGTCGCAGGTCTTGCACAAAGGGGCAAAAGTTACCCCGGGCCAAGACTGCGTCAGGACTCGGGGTAACCAACACTGTTGCGCGAAGTGACTAAACCATATGTTAGGACAGCATGTGGGGTAGTTACTTATTTTAGGCAGTCACTGCCGCCCAATGAAGTAATCGAACCCTGCTTCTTCGACTCTCCCGTCTGCAAAACGGGAAGGACGAAAATCTTCCAGCAAGTCAGAATCCTTACCTTCGAGTTCTTCTACAGCGAGTCGGCCAAATAAAGGACCGAGCGTCATGCCTGAATGCGTGACGATTGTGTAGAGTCTCTTTGGCTCGTCGAGAAAACCAATAATCGAGTGGCCATCTTCGGGAAAACTGCGGCCCGAGTAGATGACTTTCTCAATAGGCACTGGTCGGTCGAAGAGCCTTTCGAGCTCTTCCCCCATGACCTTGGCGACCTCAGCGAGCATTCGTGGGTTGTTTCCCTCAGCTACACGTTCTTCAACCCGAGCAACTTGCACCCACATCCTTCCATCGTGACGCGGGCGGACGTTCACGCGGTCCGAGATCAGTATTCGCTGCAACGGAATGTCTACGGGTTCTGTCAGCCCCAGGAGGCTGTGAGTTCGGGTGGTTTGCTCTGCTAGATCGGCAACGGGAACGAAGAAACCAGAAGCTGCAGCCAGCTCACGTGTCCATGCTCCTACGGCCAGCACGACTGAGTCTGCGGAGATACTAGTACCGTCGGAAAGGTTCACCCGAGCAGTGGAGCTGTCCGTTTCGATGCTGACTGCTTCAGAGATGCGAAGTTCAACTCCTCGATCATTCAGGACGCGTAGGAGCTCTTCTCCTAGTATATCGTTGTCGAGCCAAGCTTCTTCAGGGTAGAACAAGGCGCAATCCAGGCTGTCCGGCCAGTGGATCGTCGGCTCGATTTCACGTAAACGGTTGAGTCCAATGGTCTCGACTGGGTAACCCATACCATTGGCGTCGGCGGTACGCTTCGCGTATGTCTCTGAGCGGGTATTCCCGAAATCTACTAAGAGGTTGCCCGATGGGTGAAGCCATGTGTGTTCAGATGGAAACTCCTGTTGGAAACGTTTATGTTCCTCAATCCCTTCCCGGTTAATACGGTAATAGGATTCCGGGAACTTATTGTTTGCGTTGAGCCAAGCGAATGAGCGATGGCTAGCGCCAGCGAATGGGCCCTCCTTTTCAATCAGGATTACTTCATGGCCTCGCTCTGTAAGGGAATAGGCCGCTGCGAGCCCTAGGATTCCGGCCCCTATAACGATCGTTTTCATGCGTTGCTCATTCCTTCCTGTTCTTGAACACCCATGTTCGTCCTATGCGGTTCGGCGTCGAGTGAGGGAGCTTCATCAGTTACTACGGGAGTCGGCTTCCAAACCAGCATCATGAGGAAGTAGACGACGGCGCTGATAACGATCCCGAATACTGCGTAGGGAATAGTCGTTTTCATGATGTGCGCGATGAAGCAACCAAGTAGGCCTGCGCCCATGGCTGCAAATGTGACTTGAACTGGGACACGTACACGCTTGGCTAAAACCATGCCGACGAGCAGCGGAACAGCCAGAATCGCTGCGGAGTATGAATATGTTGCGACAAGCCACTCAAGTGCTTTCGGGTACACGATTGCTAACGAGGCCGCAACCGCCGTAACACCGACTGTGCACCAGCGCGATAGGGTGACGATTTTTTTCTCGCTGGTTTGTTTGGTTACGAATGCGCCGCGCAGGTCGTTGATCATGTTGGCGACTACTGATTGCAAGGCCGATCCGGTTGTGGAAACGATTGTGGCCATGAGGAACGCTCCGTAGAGGGCGAGCAACCAGGTGGGAAGGTTGGTAAGGAACCAGCCTGCTGCTAGCTCTCGCCCGTCGGTTCCTAACGATGGGTTCATTGACCTGACGGAGACGCCGATTAGGAAGGCATAACCGCCAGCGATTACGACCATGATGGCGCTGAGGTATAGGGAAGTGCGTGCTTCTTTACCCGAGCGGGATGCGAAGATGCGCTGGTAGTACAGCTGGTTTGTCAGTGTGCCTGGGACGATGGCGAAGAACCAAAGGACGATTGTCCCTACTCCGGCAAGTGTCAGTCCTTGTGGCATTTGGAAGAAGTCCTCCGGGACACGTTCAACGATCTGTCCCCATCCTCCTGCCTTTATGACTGCATAGACAGCGATGATGACTGAGGTGCCGACCATGAAAACGCCGAAGAAGAAGTCTGACCACGCTACTGAAGTGAGCCCGCCTGGTAGTACAAAGAGGAGGCTGAGGATTGCCATTGCAATAATCAGAGGGGCGAGAGCGATTCCGGTGACTTCGCTAAAGAGGCTGGCGAAAGCAACGAACTGAGTGGCTAACCAGCCAAAGGGCACAAGGATTACAGCGATCGCGACGATTGTCAGCAGCGCCTTGTTCTTTCCGTAGAGCCGCACAAAAATATCCGGGATAGTAGAGAATTTTCCTTTGCGTAGCCAGTTCGCAAAGATTGCAATGATTAGCATCCCAGCAACCACAAAGAGTTCGTACCAAAAAACGGAGAGTCCCCAGGCATATCCGATACCCACATGGGCGACCAATACGCCGCCACCGACAGCTGTGGCGTATTGGGTGAAGGCAACGACGTACACTGGTAGGTTGCGTCCACCTACCATCCAGTCTTCGCGACTCTTGTTTTTCTTACCGACGTAGAAGGAAATCCACGCGCCGATCCCTAGAACTATTAGCGCGGTGGTGGAGATTAGAGCGACAACACTTGTATTCATTGCGAAGCTCCTGGGTTGAATCGGGATGGGTCCATAATGGAGATGGCATCGGCTGAGGAGCCCGTAGAAACGAGATCGGCAACGACGCTGCCGACCATGGGAGAGAACTTGAAACCTTGACCTGACATGCCCACTGCGAGCACAATTCGGTCGTCTACAGGACTGAGTCCTACGATGGGTGCGCCATCTGAGGTGAAGCCTTCTGTCCATGTAGAGACACGGATAGCAGTGGGATCCAGATGAGGCATTAAGCGAGCAACGGTCGTTTCGGCTGAGCGCACGAATTCCGGTTCGATGAAACGGGGCAGCTCCTCGACTGTGCCTAAATCTGGCCATTGAAGATGGTGAGGCAGGATTTTGACACTCATCCCGTCAAGGCATGGGAAACATGAGTATCCTCCTTCTGGATGTCGGCGAATAGCAATAGGCATATTTGCTGGTTTGTGCATTGTTAGATCGCGAACCGGATACCATGCTGCGACTAACCGTTTAGCGCGCACAAGTGGTACGTCGAAGCCCGCCAGTTGTTCTGCCCAAGGTCCTGTTGCCAAAACTACGGAGTCAAAGAGCGAAGCACCTTCTGCCGTATCGACCGCGACCGAATTGGCTAAAGGCCGGATGTTCAGAACCTTGGTATAGGTGCGGTACTGAACCCCGTGACGGACTCCTTCGTTTCGTGCAGCCAATACTGCTAGCTCAGGGCGGAAAACTCCGGCAGCTGGGTCAAAGACCCCCACCTCATCGTCGTCCACTGCGTATTGCGGGAACTCGGCGCGCATGGCAGTCGCATCTAGAATGCGGTGCTCCAGCCCCTGGGTGCGCGCGCGCTCGCCTACTGCGGCAACTTCAGGTTGATCTGGGCGGCCAATGGTTAAACCACCGCACCATTCGAGTACTTGAGCATCTTGTGAGGCTTCAAGTTCCCGCCACATTCGCCCGGACTTTTGAAGGAACTGGACGTACTCTGGCCCCTCCTTGTAGATGGTGCGAAATATTCGCGATTCTCCAGCAGATGCGCCGCGGTCGTTAGGGCTATTCCACTGGTCAAAGACAGTAACGTGATGTCCGCGGGCTGCCAGTTGCCAAGCGGCCATTGTTCCAATGATTCCTGCCCCAATTACACCAACGCGCTTCTGGTCGGCAGGATTTTCTTTACTAGTGTTCAAGCTGGCTGACCTCCAATGTGATCTTCGAGGGGTGAAAGAAGAATTCTGCGCGTTCGATCGGAACCCCATTTGAGTTGTGGATTGTTCGTTGCTGTCGAATCACGGGTGTGGTGCTATCGATGCCGAGGAATGCAGCTTCGGATTCTGGCATGTGGACGGCAGAGATCACCGTAGATGCATAGAGGGTTTCGATCCCGACCGAGAAGTAATGCATAGCTGTTGTGATGGTAGTTAAATCCTGATTGAGGATGTCAGGTGCTTGAAGAAGGTCCACGACGCAACGTTCGAATGCGATTCCTTCATCGTTTCCATCTAGCTTGACGCGCGTGAGCTCTGCGACTGGGGTATTGGGGTCAAACAAACCAGTAGACAAAGGGTGGCTTTTGGCACCCAACACCTTTGTACTAATGACCCGGTGGAGGCCTTCGACTTCTGGTTTATCTGTTGAAGCTTGCAGGAGACGAAGTAGGTTGCTTCGCAACCCGGTGGAGGCGACGACTGTCCCTGAACCTCTTCGCCTGTGAATCAGTCCGGTTTCCACCAGTTTTGTCATAGCTGTCTGGACTGGGTTCCGGCTGACATCAAAGCGTTCCATTAGCTCCCGCTCGGTCGGCAATCGATCGCCTATCGAAAGGCGACCAGAGTGGATTTCGTTTTCAATCCACTCCCGTATCTCCGCATGTCTGGCTTGGTTCATGAATGTGATCCTAGACACACATATAAATAATGGCAACTACTAAATTGTCATTACATTTGGGACAAATGACTTCTTGCTTCCTCCGCGCAAGAACAAGAAAGGCCTAACTAGGTGTTAGGAGACCGGGAGGATGTGCTCTCTTGCAGGATACGGAGAGATGGTGGTGTCTTAGCTTTCGCCCTTCCGGTTCTGACGCATTCAAGACTGTGAAGTAGAGCGACGCTTACGCGTCTGCAACGGCCGAATGTTACTCCTCCGACCCGGCGGCCGATCCGAGGGCCAGCACATTGGCTGCACACCGGCGACCAGTAGGAGCAACCGCCAACCGTGCCCCGACAACCTTTGTCAGTCGGGATCGCAAATTTTGAGACTTTTGCAACCTCAGGTTCCGTAGAACAAGATGCCTTACTCTCTACGTTCGAGAATCGTGTACCAGTGCCGCGAACCATTCCCTTAGCAGCTCGCGCAGCTCCGGCGGCTGCACCTCGCTGACCGGGGCCTCGCACAACGCCAGTCCAAAGGCGGCCCAGCGCAGGTCTGCGTTCTGGGTGCGCAACATGCTGCTGTGCTCATCCAACGGCTCAATCTCAAACCAGCGCCCCACACGCGGGGCCAGCTGCGCGGCGCTTGCCTGCACCCGTGCGCTGACCTGTGGGTGCCCGGACCCGCTTAGCCCGGCCCGCACGAACTGCGCCGCGTCGCCACCTGGAATCTGCCGCGGCGCGAAGCGCAGCGCCCGGGGTTGGGCGTTTTCGGCCCGGTCCACCCGGAAACTGCGCCAATCCGCACGGTCCACATCGTAGGCCACCAGATAGTAGCGGTTTCCCACATTCACCAGATTGACCGGCTCCACCCGGCGCGAAGTGGCGGTGCCCTGGGCATCGCGGTAGTCGAAAGCCACCCGTTCACGGTCGCGGCATCCCTGGGCGAAGACCACCATCACCTGCGGGTCTACCGGCTCCGGCGCGGAATATTGGGTAGTTAGCGCAACGGTGCTCGAAGTCAGGGCCTGGGCCCGTTGCCGCAGCCGCGTCGGAAGCACCGGAACCACCTTGGACAGGGCACGCAGTCCCGCCTCAGCCAACGTGTTCTCCCCGCCGTGGATGGTGGACTGCAGCCCGATGACCAGCGCTACGGCTTCCTCGTCGTCGAGCACCAGCGGCGGCAGCGCGGCTCCGGCGGCGAGCTGGTAGCCCCCGCCCACACCGCGTTCGGCCTGTACCGGGTAGCCCAGTTCACGCAGCTGATCCACGTCGCGGCGCAGGGTGCGCAACGAGACCTGCAGACGCTGTGCCAGTTCCTGTCCAGACCAGTAGCGCCGACTCTGCAGCAGCGAGAGCAGGCGCAGCGAACGTTGGCTTGTACTCATGCCCACATTCTGCCTCGATTTAGGACAGAAATAGACACCTATGGCTCCTAGGGTGGTTTTATCCGGCACACCGAGAATGAGGAGCAATGCCATGAGCACCACCATGAAAGCCGTCAGCACCACACTGAGCGGCGAGCGGGCCGACCTGCACCGGGCGCTGGCCAACGCCCGCCACTTCCTGCGCTTCACCGCTCAGAACCTGAGCGACGAACAGGCCGCAACCCGCGCCACCGTCAGCGAACTAACCGTCGGGGGACTGATCAAGCACGTAAGCGCCGTGGAACTGCAGTGGCAGCAGTTCATGGTCAGGGGCAAGGCCGCCATGGACTGGGACGGAGTGGACTTCTACAACATGCCGCCCGAGGCGCTGCAGGCCTTGAAAGCCGAGTTCAGCATGCAGTCCGGCGAGACGCTGGCCGGACTGCTGGAGAAGTACGCCCACATCGGCGAAGAAACCGACGCGCTGCTGGCGGAAATCGACCTGGACACGGTCCACGAATTGCCCCGGGCGCCGTGGTTTGTGGACACCCATTGGTCGGTGCGCCGCACGCTGCTGCACATCATCGGCGAAACCACCCAGCACGCCGGGCATGCGGACATTATCCGCGAGGCGCTGGATGGCCAGAAGACCATGGGCTAGCTAACCGCCGATGTACGACATCTCGATGCGTCGGCGGTTGCCGGGGGTCAGTGCCGCGCGCAGTTCCGAGTAGTTGTCATTGCGCACCCGCCACAGTCCGCTCAGAGCCACAGCCAGCTGCTCATCGTCGGCCCCGCCGCGCAGCAGGGCCCGCAGGTCGGTGCCGCCGGTGGCGAACAGGCAGGTGTACATCTGGCCCTCGGCCGAGATCCGGGAGCGGGTGCAGTTGCCGCAGAACGCATTGGTGACACTGGAAATCACGCCAATTTCCCCCTGCCCGTCGGTGAAGCGCCAGCGGTTGGCGGTCTCCCCGGGGTCGGTGCGGGCCAGCGGCTCCAGCGGGTATTTCTCATGAATCCGGGAAATCACCTCGCTGGAGGGGACCACGTCATCCAGCCGCCAGCCGTTGGTGCTGCCCACATCCATGTACTCGATGAAGCGCAGGATGTGCCCGGTGCCGCGGAAGTGTTCGACCAGGTCCAGGATTTCGTCGTCGTTGACCCCGCGCTTGAGTACCGTGTTGATCTTCACCGGTCCCAGCCCGGCCTCGGCCGCGGCGTCAATGGCCTGCAGCACCCGGGAGACCGGGAACTTCACATCGTTGATCGCCTGGAATCGCTCTTCAATCAGTGAATCCAGGGAAATCGTCACCCGGTTCAGCCCGGCCGCCTTCAGTGCGGCGGCCTTGACCGGCAAGGCGGAGCCGTTGGTGGTCAAGGCAAGGTCCACCGGTTCACCGTCCGGGGTGCGCAACGCGGCGAGCATCTGGATCAGCTCCTCGATGCCCCGGCGCAGTAGCGGCTCGCCGCCGGTCAGGCGCAGTTTGTGCACGCCCAAGCCCACCGACACCCGGGCCAGGCGCTCGATCTCCTCAAAGCTGAGCAGTTCGGAACGCTCCCGGAACTGGAAGTCGCGCCCAAAGATTTCCTTGGGCATGCAGTACACGCAGCGGAAGTTGCAGCGGTCGGTCACCGAAATCCGCAAATCCCGCAGGGGCCGGCCCCGGGCATCACCCAACGGTACGAATGCGGGCTTGTCTGCCACGCCAACCTCCTGACTAGTCGGTGCCGCCACGATAGCAGATCGCGGCGTCGCCACCTTCAGCTTACGACAGCCAGTCTGCGCGCTGTAGGGCTCACGGGGCAAGCACCGGGCAGAATCCGCAGCCGCCGGTCAGCTCGCCCCGCCCTGTCCGCGGCCCGAGCCGTGCTTCTCAGGTCACACTTTGGTGCACCGGGCGCAGGCGATAGCATGGCGGCAACCGTTCACAATCAAGGAGTGGGTATGCGCATCCGCGGAACACTGGCACTGCTGGCACTGACGGGGCTGGGCCTGACCGGATGCTCCACCGCGGATCAGCCCGCCGATTCGCCGGCTGCGCAGGATGAAGGCCACACCCAGATCACCATCTCCGCGGCGGCCTCCCTGCAACGCTCCCTCGATGAGATCGCCAGGGACTTCCAGGAAGAACACCCGCAGATCAAGGTGAAGCACATTTCCTATGACGGCTCCTCCACCCTGGCCACCCAGATCGTGGAGGGAGCCCCGGTGGACGTCTTCGCCTCCGCCGATGAACGCAACATGGACACCGTGAGCGATGCGGGCCTGGCCAAGGACCCGGTCATCTTCGCCACCAACACCCTGGTGATCGCGGTCCCGGCCGGAAACCCGGCCCACGTACAGTCCCTGGCGGATCTGTCCCGGGTGACCACGGTGCTGTGCGCACCCCAGGTCCCGTGCGGCGGGGCCTCGCAGAAGCTGCTGGATGGTGCCGGGGTGCAGCTGGAACCGGCCAGCATGGAACAGAACGTGAGCGCGGTCCTGCAGAAGGTCTCGGCCGGGGAAGCCGACGCGGGGCTGGTGTACCGCACGGATGTGGTGGGCGATGACAGCGTGGACAGCATTGTGCCCGACGGGGCGCAGGAGGTCGTGAACTCCTACCCGATTTCCGTGCTCAGCACCTCTCAGTCCCAGCAACAGGCCGACGCCGCCCAGCAGTTCGTGGACTACGTACTTGGCGCCGAGGGCCAGGAAGTGCTGGTTGAGCACGGGTTCGGCAACGCCGGTGCCGGAGCCGAAGGCTAGGGCATGGGCCAGGCCGATGTGGGGGTGCGCGCACCCGTTGCCGCGGTGTTGCCGGCCATCCTGGGTGTGGCGCTGCTGGTGCTGCCGCTGCTGGCCCTGGTGGGCCGGGCCTCCTGGGGAACGCTGTGGGCGGATGTGACCAGTCCCAGTGCGCTGCAGGCGCTGGGGCTGTCGCTGCGCACGGGGGTGGCGGCCACCGCGCTGTGCGTGGTGCTGGGGATCCCCCTGGCCCTGGTGATTGCCCGCAGTTCACCGCGCACCGCCCAGCTGCTGCGCGCCGTGGTGGCGGTGCCGCTGGTGCTGCCGCCGATGGTCGGGGGCGTGGCGCTGCTCTTCCTCTTTGGCCGCACCAGCCCGGTGGGCCAGTTCATTGAGTCGTTGTGGGGGTTCACGCTCCCGTTTTCCACCCCGGCGGTGGTGATCGCCCAGGCGTTTGTGGCGCTGCCGTTCCTGGTGCTCTCCGTGGAGGGGGCGCTGCGCTCGGCCGGGGCCGGGTACGAGCAGGCCGCCGCCACCCTGGGGGCAGGGCGCTGGATGGTGCTCACCCGGGTGACCCTGCCCTTGGCGGCCCCGGGCCTGGTGGCCGGGGTGATCCTGTGCTTTGCCCGGGCGATTGGCGAGTTCGGGGCCACGGCCCTGTTCGCCGGCAACGCGCCGGGGGTGACCCAGACGATGCCGCTGGCCATCTACACGGCGTTCAACGGTGCCGGGACCGGGCGGGAATCCGCGGTGGCGCTGTCCCTGCTGCTGCTGGCCACCGCCGTGCTGGTGCTGGTCTGTGTGCGGGCCTGGCGTCCCGGGGCCCTGAAATGAGCCCGATGCTCACGGCCCGGTTCGCGGTGCCGCGCTCCGGGTTTGAGGTTTCCATCGACCTGGAGCTGGACCGCGGCCAGGCGCTGGCCCTGATGGGCCCCAGCGGGGCGGGCAAGTCCACGATCGTGCACGCGCTAGCCGGGATCGAGCAGATCAGCGCCGGGCAGATCACCCTGGACGGGCAGCGGCTGGCCGCCCCGGGGGTGCACCTGCCCCCGCACCGGCGCGGCATTGGGCTGCTGGGCCAGGACCCGCGGCTGTTTCCGCATCTGGATGCGGCCAGCAACATCGCCTTCGGGGCGCGGGCCGGCGGCAAGGACAAGCGCCAGGCCCGGCAGGTCGCCCAAGGGTGGCTGGAACGGCTGGGCTTCCAGGCCCTGGCCGGGCAGCGTCCGGCGGCCCTGTCCGGCGGTCAGCGCCAGCGCGTCGCCCTGGCCCGCGCCCTGGCGGCCGGGCCGAAGATGCTGCTGGTCGATGAGCCGTTCGCGTCACTGGATGTGGAGGCCGCCGCGGACATGCGCGAGCTGCTGCGCACCGAACTGCAGCGCACCGGGATGACCTCGATCGTGATTTCCCATTCGGCGGCGGACGCGATTGCCCTGGCCGGGCAGCTGGCGGTCATCGAGCACGGGGTGGTGGTCCAGCGCGGCCCGGTGGCCGAGGTGCTCAGCGCCCCGGCGACCCGTTTCGTGCGCGCCGTGGCCGCGACCGTGCCGGCCAAGGGCGTCTTCGGGACCGCCGGCGAACCCGGCTAGGGTCGCGGGCTCCCCGGCCCCAGGACGGCAAAAGGCCTCCGGACCGAGAAGGGAACAGGAAGTCCCTTTTCGGTCCGGAGGCGGTGCCGGGCCAGCCTAGGGCCGGTTGGCGGTGATGCCGCGGCGGTTGCGCCGCCGCTCCGGGGGAGCGGTGACCGGGTCCCAGCCGCGGCGCACCGGGCGCATGCCGCTGGGGGCCTCATCGCGCGAACGGTACACGATGTAGGGACGGAACAGGTACGGGATCGGTGCGGAGAACACGTGCACCAGCCGGGTGAACGGCCATAGGGCGAACAGCAGGTTCGCGGTGATCACGTGCAGCGCGAAGGACAGCGGGATCTGCTGCATCAGCGCGGGGTCGGGCTGGAAGATCAGCAGGCTGCGCACCCAGGGTGAAATGGTTTCACGGTACGGGTAGCCGGGCCCGAACACCTGGTGGACCATGGTGGCCACGGTGCCGAAGAACAGTGTCGCCCCCAGCAGCACGTACATCAGCTTGTCCATCCGGGTGGTGGCCAGGAACACCGGTCCCACGGTGCGTCGCCGGTAGATCAGGATCACCAGCCCAGCCAGCGTCAGCACGGCCGCCGCGGTGCCCATCCAGGTGGCGCCCAGGTGGTAGAGGTGTTCGGTGACGCCGATGGCGTAGAGCCATTCGCGCGGGATCAGCAGCCCCACCACGTGGCCCACCAGCACCAGCAGGATGCCGAAGTGGAACATCGGTGAGCCCCAGCGCAGCAGCCGGTTCTCATAGCTTTGGCTTGACCGGGTGGTCCAGCCGAACTTGTCGTAGCGGTACCGCCAGATGTGGCCCACGATGAACACGGCGGCGCATGCGTAGGGCATCGCCACCCACAGCAGGAATTGCATGGTGCTCATACTCCCGTCCCCTCCCTCGGACTAAATGGTGGTAGGTTGCCCAGGAAGCTGAGCCCCACGGTCTCGGTTGGCGGGCCCTCGCTGACCAGGGACAGGATCCGTTCCTGCGTGGCCCTATCCACCGGCGGCAGGGAGAGGGTGATGGTGCGCACCACGTTCGCCCAGGGGCTGTGCATCCCCTCCAGGGCGGCGCGCAGCACCTCAATGCCCTCCACGTGCGCGGCCAGCAGCGCCCCGGCGATCTCATCATCGCTGCGGGCGGAGAACTCCAGCACCGCCGGCAGGTAGTCCGGCAGGTCCTGGGCGTCGAACTCGAAGCCGGCCGCCCGGTAGGCCTCCAGGAAGGTGACCAGCGCGGTGCCCCGCTTGCGGGTGTCCCCGGTGGCGAAATAGCTCAGGTACAGGCTGCACTTGCGCTTCTGGTCGAAGGTGTCCACATAGCTGCGCTGCCACTGGGCCGAACCGGCCGCCCGGGAGGCGGCCACGAACTCGGTCAGCGGCCCGGCGAGCGGTGCCGGCAGCGCGGCGATGTGCGGTTCGAGCACCTCCAGCTGGGCGAACCAGTCCTCGTCGGGGTAGTCCAGCAGCAATGAGGCGAGCATGTGCACGGCGCGGCGCTGCGGGTTCTTCAGCGGCACCGGATCCAGGGTGCCGGGCAGCCGGCGGCGCGGGGTGGCGCGGTTGAGCAGCTTGGGGATCATTGCTCATTCTCCTTGGAACGCTGGTGCTGCGGCGGGAAGAGCCCCTCGGGCCGGCCATTGCCGTCCCAGTTCAGCAGGTTCACCCGTCCCGGGGTGGAGGGCCGGTCCGCGGTCTGCCGGCTCTGCAGCGAATGGAAGTTCTCCACCGCCACCGGCACCTGCTCGCCGCTGGAGGAGCCGAACGGCCCGGCCCCGCCCATGCCCGGTCCGCCCTCGAACTCCAGCGAACAGCCCATTTCCTCCAGGTCGTGGGCCTGCTCGGCGTGGGCCGGGGGGATCACATAGCGTTCCTCGTACTTCGCGATCGCCAGCAGCCGGTACATTTCCTCGATCTGCGGCCCGCTCATGCCCACCGCGTTCGCGATCGACTCATCACGCACGTCATCGATGGACACCCCGCGCATGTAGGAGCGCATGGCCGCCAGCTTGCGCAGCGCCAGGTCCACCGGGGCGGTGTCCCCGGCGGTGAACAGCTCGGCCAGGTAGCCGATCGGGATGCGCAGCTTGTCAATCGCCGCGAACAGGTTGTTCGCGTCCTCCCCGTCGTTGCCGGTGCCGGTGACCACGTCCACCACCGGGGACAGCGGCGGGATGTACCAGACCATCGGCATGGTGCGGTACTCCGGGTGCAGCGGCAGCGCCACCTGGTAGTCGCGGATCAGCTTCCAGATCGGGCTCTGCTGGGCGGCGGTGATCCAGTCCTCGTCCATCCCCTCGGCGCGGGCCGCGGCGATGACCTCGGGATCACGCGGATCCAGCAGCACCTGGCGCTGGGCCTCGAGCAGCTCGTGCTCGTCCTCCACGCTGGCCGCGTCGGCCACCGCGTCCGCGTCGTAGAGCACCAGGCCCAGGTAGCGCAGGCGCCCCACACAGGTTTCGGCGCACACGGTGGGCAGGCCCACCTCGATGCGCGGGTAGCAGAACGTACATTTTTCGGCCTTGCCGGTGCGGTGGTTGAAGTACACCTTCTTGTACGGGCAGCCCGAGACGCACATCCGCCAGCCGCGGCAGGCATCCTGGTCCACCAGCACGATCCCGTCCTCGGCCCGCTTGTACATCGCCCCGGAGGGGCAGGAGGCCACGCAGGAGGGGTTCAGGCAGTGCTCGCAGATGCGCGGCAGGTAGAACATGAAGGCCTTCTCGTACTCGGCCTTCACCTCCTCGCTCATCTTGGCCAGGATCGGGTCATCGGCCATGGTTTCCAGCGAGCCGCCCAGGTTGTCATCCCAGTTCGCCGACCAGCCGATCTTCATGTCCTTGCCGGTGAGCAGGCTCTTGGGCCTGGCCACCGGGGTGTGCTCCCCGGAAGGGGAGTTCAGCAGCATGTCGTAGTCGTAGGTCCACGGCTCGTAGTAGTCCTGGATTTCGGGCAGCTTCGGGTTGGAGAAGATGCGCGAGAGCTTGTGCAGCCGGCCGCCGTCCTTCAGCTTCAGCCGGCCGCGCTTGGTGCGCTCCCAGCCGCCGCGCCACTTCTCCTGGTCCTCATAGGTGCGCGGGTAACCCACCCCGGGGCGGGTCTCCACGTTGTTGAACCACACGTACTCCACCCCGGAACGGTTCGTCCAGGCCTGCTTGCAGGTCACCGAGCAGGTGTGGCAGCCAATGCACTTGTCCAGGTTCATCACCATCGACATCTGGGCCATGACCTTCATCGGTATTGCACCTCCTGGTTGCGGCGACGGATCGTGGTGACCTCATCGCGCTGGTTTCCGGTTGGACCGAGGTAGTTGAACGCCCAGGCCAGCTGGCCGTAGCCGCCGATCAGGTGGCTGGGCTTCATCAGGATCCGGGTCAGTGAGTTGTGGATGCCGCCGCGCAGCCCGCTGGTTTCGGCGATCGGCACGTCCACGGTGCGGTCCTTGGCGTGGTACATGTACACCGTGCCCTCGGGCATGCGGTGCGAGACGATCGCGCGGGCCACGACCACGCCGTTGCGGTTGTAGGACTCAATCCACTCGTTGTCCCGCACCCCGATCTTCGCGGCGTCCTGCGGGCTCATCCAGATGGTCGGTCCGCCGCGGGAGAGGGAGAGCATGAACAGGTTGTCCTGGTATTCGGAGTGGATCGACCACTTCGAGTGCGGGGTCAGGTAGCGCACCGCCACCTCGGCGTTGCCCGACTCGTGTTCGCTGGTGCGCCCCAGCTGCGCGTCCCCGTACAGCCGGTGCATGTCCAGCGGTGGACGGTAGATCGGCAGGGCCTCGCCCAGCTCGTCCATCCAGTCGTGGTCCAGGTAGAAGTGCTGGCGCCCGGTGAGCGTGTGCCAGGGCTTGAGGTGCTCCACGTTGATCGCGAACGCCGTGTAGCGCCGGCCCCCGTGTTCGGAGCCGGACCATTCCGGGGAGGTGATCACGCTGCGCGGCTGGACCTGCACGTCATGGAAGGAGATGTGCGTGCCCTCGTGCTCCTCGGAGAGGAAGGCCATCTTCTGCCCGGTGTGCTCCTCCAGCGCCCGGAACCCCTGCGTGGCCAGCCGCCCGTTGGAGGTGCCGGAGAACGCCAGGATCATCTCGCACGCGCGCCGGTCGGTGTCCAGGCGCACATGCCCGGCGTACGGGCCGGAGGGCACGGTGCCGTTCAGCCCCTCCAGGGTGCTGATCTCCGGTTCCGGGTGGTAGTTGATGCCCTTGGTGGTCATCCCCATTTTGGCGGTCAGCGGGCCCAGGCTGCGCCACTGGTCGAACAGGTTCGGGTAGTCGCGTTCGACCACCTTCAGCTTGGGCATGCTCACCCCGGGCACCAGCGGCACCTCGCGCTGCACCCGCCCCTTGGGGGTGGCCATCGCATCCGGGGTGTCGTGCTGCAGCGGGGTGGCGACCAGGTCCCTGCGCACCCCCAGGTGCTTGGCGGAGTACTGGCTGAAGCGCTGGGCCATCAGCCCGAACAGTTCGAAGTCGGTCTTCGTCTGCCAGGGCGGGGCGATCGCCGGGTTGAAGGAGTGGATGAACGGGTGCATGTCCGTGGAGGACAGGTCGTATTTCTCGTACCAGGTGGCGGCCGGGAAGACCAGGTCGGAGAACAGCGTGGTGCTGGTCATCCGGAAGTCCGCCGTGGCCAGCAAATCCAGCTTGCCCTCCGGGGCCTGCTCATGCCAGGCCATCTGCTGCGGCCGGGAGCCCTCGGCGGCCTCGGGGGCGCGCACCGCCGCGTTGGTGCCCAGCAGGTGCTTGAGGAAGTACTCGTTGCCCTTGCCGGAGGAGCCGAGCACGTTGGCCCGCCACATCAGGATCACCCGCGGGAAGTTCGCCGCATCATCCGGGTCCTCGCAGGCGTAGGCCAGCGAGCCGTCGTTCAGCGAATCCACCACGTGCTGCGCCGGGTCCTTGCCGGCGGCCTCGGCCTCATCCACCAGATCCAGCGGGTTGCGGTTGTAGGTGGGGTAGGAGGGCATCCAGCCGCGCTTGGCCGATTCGACCAGGCAGTCCGCGGTGGTCAGCCCGTCGAAGTGGCCGCGGGCCAGCGGGGAGGCCAGCTGGTTGGCCGGCAGCCCGTCGTAGCGCCACTGGTCGGTGGACAGGTACCAGAACGCGGTGCCGATGGTGTAGCGCGGGGGCCGCACCCAGTCCGAGGCGCCGGCGTACTGCTGGTAGCCGGTGAGCGGGCGGACCTTTTCCTGGCCCACGTAGTGCGCCCAGCCCCCGCCGTTGACGCCCTGGCAGCCGGTCATCATGGTCAGCGCCAGGAAGGTGCGGTAGATGGTGTCTGAGTGGAACCAGTGGTTGGTGCCCGCGCCCATCAGGATCATCGAGCGTCCCCCGGACTTCTCCGCGTTGTCCGCGAATTCCCGGGCGATGCGGATCGCCTGCTCGGCCGGCACGTTGGTGTGCTCCTGCTGCCAGGCCGGGGTGCCCGGGGCGGTGGCGTCATCGTAGCCGGTGGGCCACACCCCCGGCATGCCCGCACGCTGCACCGCGTAGCGGGCGAGCATCAGATCGAACACGGTGGTGACCAGCTTGCCGGCCACCCGCATCACCGGCACGCCGCGGGTGAGGATCCCCGAACCGCCGGCGTGTTCCTGCCCGGCCTCCGGTTCCAGGTCGAAGCGCGGCAGGTTGACCTCGCTGGCCGCGCCGTCCCAGCCATCCAGGTCCGCGACCGAGAGCATCGGGGTGATGTCCCCCAGGTCCAGGTTCCATTCGCCCTTGTCTTCGGAGGCGAAGCGGTGGCCCAGGGTGCCGTTGGGGACCCGGGCGGTGCCGCTGGCGTCCAGCAGCACCGGCTTGAACTCGGCGTTGGCGGCACCGGCGGCCTGCCCGCCCAGATCCGCGGCGGTGAGGAACTTGCCCGGCACCGGTAGCCCGTTGGCTTCATCGATTTCCACCAGGAACGGGGAGTCGGTGTAGCGGCGCATGTAGTCCTGGAAGGGGGCGGTGCGCTTGGCCACGTAGTGCTCGTTGAGGATCACGTGGCCCATCGCCATGCCCAGTGCGGCGTCCGTGCCCGGGTGCAGGGCCACCCATTCGTCGGCGAACTTGGTGTTGTCGGTGTAGTCGGGGGAGACGGTGACGACCTTCTGGCCGCGGTAGCGCGCCTCGGCCATGAAGTGCGCGTCCGGGGTGCGGGTCACCGGCACGTTCGAGCCCCACATGATCAGGTAGCCGGCGTTCCACCAGTCCGCGGACTCGGGCACGTCGGTCTGGTCCCCGAACACCTGGGGGCTGGCCACCGGCAGGTCGGCGTACCAGTCGTAGAAGGAGAGCATGGTCCCGCCGACCAGGTTCAGGTAGCGTGCCCCCGCCCCGTGGGAGACCATCGACATCGCCGGGATCGGGGAGAACCCGGCGATCCGGTCCGGGCCGTACTTCTTCACCGAGTACACCTGGGCGGCCGCCGCGATCTCCATCGACTCGTCCCAGGTGGTGCGGATCAGCCCGCCCTTGCCGCGGGCCTGCTTGTAGCGCTTGGCCTTGACCGGGTCCTCCACGATCGAGGCCCAGGCGTCCACCGGGTCGGGGTGTTCGGCCTTCGCCGCCCGGTACAGTTCGGCCAGCACGTCGCGGATGTACGGGTAGCGCACCCGGGTGGGCGAGTAGGTGTACCAGCTGAAGGCGGCGCCGCGCGGGCAGCCGCGCGGTTCATATTCGGGGGAGTCCGGGCCCACCGACGGGTAGTCGGTCTGCTGCGTTTCCCAGGTGATGATCCCGTCCTTGACGTAGACCTTCCAGGAGCATGATCCGGTGCAGTTCACCCCGTGGGTGGAGCGCACCACCTTGTCGTGCGACCATCGGTCGCGGTAGAAGACATCACCCTGGCGTCCTCCGGAGAGGAACATCGCCCGCAGATCCTGGCTGGTTTCCCCGCGGCGCAGGTACTTGCCCATGGTCAGCAGCGAATCGGCCAGTGGTCCGTCGGTGGCCGGTGTTGTGTGGTTTGGCCTTTCGGTCATGACAGTGACTCCCAACTGTGACGCTTGACTCAAGCTTCGTCCTTTGTCTCGATAGATGCAAGGGTTCTTCCCCGGGTGTCACTGGAAGTGAGATTTCACATTCCCTAGATAAAAATGTTTGTTTCACTAGCGCGTTGGCGTTTGAGCGGTTAGTGTGCACAACAAGTGGTAGTGCAGCACCTGACGGTTACGGTGGAGGAAAACCATGAGCCAGAAGTCCCCAGCACAAGCCGCGCAGACGTCCCCGGAGCTGCGTGGGCAATTCCCGCAGCTGCTGCTGGCCACGCTCGCCAGCGCCGTGGGTTTCTGGGCCTGGATGCTGATTTCCCCGATTCAAACCCACTACGCGGAGCTGATGAAGCTGGGCGAGGGGCAGATTTCCCTGATGCTGGCCACCCCGGTGCTGGTCGGTGCGCTGGGGCGCATCGTGATCGGTTCGCTGACCGACCGCTTCGGGGCCAGGAAGATGTTCACCGTGGTGCTGCTGGCCTCCGTGCCGGCCGTGCTGCTGGTGGCGCTGGCCGGAACGCTGGGCAGCTTCGCGCTGCTGATCGCCTCGGGCACCTACCTGGGCATCGCCGGCACCATCTTCGCGGTTGGGGTGCCCTTCGCCAGCGCCTGGTATGAGCCGCGCCGACGCGGTTTTGCCAACGGCGTGTTCGGCATGGGCATGATCGGCACCGCGGTGTCCGCATTCTTCACCCCCCGGCTGCTGCGCCAGCTCGGCTACTTCGAAACCCACCTGTTCATTGCCGGCCTGCTGGTGCTCAGCGCCGCGGCCGTGTGGTTCTTCATGCGCGAATCCCCGGCCTGGACCCCGAACCGCCAGCCGCTGCTGCCGAAGCTGATCGACACGCTGAAGCTGCCGATCACCTGGGAGATGTCCTTCCTGTACGGCATCGTGTTCGGCGGGTTCGTCGCGTTTTCCACCTTCCTGCCCAAATACCTGGTCACCATCTACCCCGATGACGTGGACCCGGTGGGGGCCGGCGCCCGCACCGCGCTGTTTGCGGTGGCCGCGGTGATTGCCCGGCCGATCGGCGGCGTGCTGGCCGACAAGTTCGGTCCGAAGCTGATTGCCCTGATCTCCCTGGCCGGGATCGTCTCGCTGGCCTACATCGTGGGCATGCAGCCCCCGGAGGGTATCCTGACCGGCATCACCTTCCTGCTGATGGCCTCGGCCATGGGCCTGGGCATGGGCGCCGTGTTCGCCTGGATCGGGCCCTCCACCCCGCCGGAGAAGGTGGGCGCGGTCTCCGGCGTGGTCGCCGCCGCCGGTGGCCTGGGCGGCTACTTCCCGCCGCTGGCGATGGGCGCGACCTACCACGCCGAAACCAACTCCTACGCGCTGGGGCTGTGGCTGCTGGTGCTGGTGGGCACGTTCGCGCTGATTGTGGCCGGCATGCTGCGCGGCACCAAGGGCCGCGGCGGCATGTAACACCGGCCAGGCGCATGCCACATGGGCCTTTGCGGCTGACTTTGGGGTGCCAATGGGGGCATACTGGCGGTAGGCAACCGAAAGGACGCAGATGGCCCTGACCCCCGAAGCGCACCTGGAGTGGATCCTGGATCAGCTGAGCCCCCTGCCGGCCCGGCAATACAGCCTGGCCAACGGCTTCCACCACCTGTACGGCACCGTGCTGGCCGAGGACTTCGCCGCCCGCCACCCGCTGCCGCTGTGGGACAACTCGGCCATGGACGGGTACGCGGTGCGTGCCGCCGACACCCTCGGAGCCAGTGGCAGCACGCCGGTCACCCTGCGCGTGCTGGGCGAAATCCCGGCCGGCAGCACCCAGGACCCGGCCCTGGAACCCGGGCAGGCGGTGCGGATCATGACCGGGGCGCCGCTGCCCACCGACGCGGACGCCGTGCTGCGGGTGGAGGACACCCTGGGCGAGGACGGGCAGCGCTGGGGCACCGGGCAGGTCACGATCCTGCGTGAGGTCCAGCCGGGCAAGGACATCCGGCACCGCGGTGAGGACCGGGCCGCCGGGGACCTGGTTGCCGCCGCCGGACAGCAGGTGGACGCGGCACTGCTCTCCGCGCTGGCCGCCGCCGGGGCCGAACGGCTCTTGGTGCGCCCACTGCCCACCGCCGCGGTCCTGGTGACCGGCGCGGAACTGCAGGAGGTGGGCGCGGTGCTGCAGCGCGGGCAGATTCCCGAATCGAACTCCTGGCTGATGCAGGGGCTGCTCACCGAAGCCGGCATCACCCAGATCACCGTGCAGCGCTGCACCGATGACACCGACCTGGTGCGTGAACAACTCGCCCGGTTGGGGGCCAGCCACGATGTGGTGATCTCCACCGGCGGGGTGGGCCCCGGTACCCACGACGTGATGCGCCAGGTGCTGCAGGACGAGCCGGGGGTGCGGGCGGTGCGGGTGGCCCTGCGTCCCGGAGCCCCGCAGTGCGCCGGACGCCTGGAATCCGGGGCGATGATGTTCGCCCTGCCCGGCAACCCGGTCAGCGCCGCGGTCGGATTCGAGCTCTTTGTGCGTCCGGCCCTGCGCGCCCTGCAGGGCAACGCGCAACTGCGCCGGCCCCGGCTGCGCGCCACCGCGGCCGTGGGATGGAAATCCCCGGTGGGGCGCCTGCAGGTGCTGCCTGTCGTCTTTGACCCGGTGAACCCGCAATTGTGCGCCCCGGCCGTACAGGCCCAGGCGATCTCCCATTCAGTGGGCGGCTTCGGGGCGGCCGAGGGCTACGCCCTGGTCGGGCCCACACAGGGAGACGTGCAGGCCGGAGACCAGGTCGAAGTGTTGCGGGTTAAACCATGACGGAAGCACCTGCGCCAGGGAACCAGCGGCCAGCGAACACGCCGGAGGCGGGCGCCGGATTTGACGCCCTGGTATTGGCCGGCGGGCGCGGCACCCGCCTGGGCGGGGCGGACAAGGCGGCCCTGACCCTGCACGGACAACGGCTGGTGGACCGGGTCATCACCGCGGCACGAAGCGCCGGAGCAAACCAGGTGGTCGTCATCGGCCCACCGCACGCCGGAACCGACGCGGACCGGGTCGTGCGCGAGGAACCAGCATACGGTGGACCGCTGGCGGCACTGGCCGCCGGGATCCGCGCCGTGGACAGCGAATGGGTCATGGTGCTGGCCTGCGACCTGCAGCACCCGCTGGCGGTGGCCACCGCGCTGCGCACCGCCAGCGGCATGGAGCTGGGGGATGGGGCGCTGCTGGAGGACGAGGAAGGCCACCTGCAGTGGCTGGCCGGCTACTATCGCACCGCCGCGATCACCGCCGCCTGTAAACGGCTCGGGGATGAGGTGGCCAACGCGCCGCTGCGCCGGGTCCTGGGTGAGCTGGAGCTGCACCGGATTCCGGTGGGTGAAAGACTCAGCGACGACATCGACACCCCGCAGGCCCTGGCCACCGCGCGGCAAAGCACGAAACCGGTGGAGCCGGACGACGCGCGCGGCCCCGGGCAACCTGGGGCCGGCCGCCAAGCGTCGGCCCCACCCACACCAAACTGAGCGAGAACACGACCAGCGCCACGCAAAGGGTGGCCGTGAAAGGAATTCGAAAATGGCACAGCATCTCCCGCCGGAGGCCCTGGATGAATGGCTGAGCGCAGCCGCCGCCGAACTGGGCCTGGATGAAAACGAGGTGGACATTGCCACCATCCTGGACGTCGCCAAGCACGTCGCCCACGACGTTGCGCGCCCCGCGGCCCCCTTGAGCACCTTCCTGCTGGGCCTCGCCCTGGGACGCGCGGGCGAACAGGGCTCGCTGGCGGCGCTCGCCGGCCAGCTGACCGAGCGGGCCCACCGGTGGGAGCAGGAAAACCCCCAGTAGGAAGATCTGGTGAGGTGCTACCCGGCCAGCAGGGCCTTCTAGAGGTCCAGGATCTGCCGGTTGTGGGGCAGCTGGCCGTGGAACGTAATCGGTACCGGGGCAGCACGGCCGGGCTGCGGGCCATCCATTGCCTGCAGGTGCAGGTGCGGTTCGGTGCTGTTGCCGGTATTGCCGCAGCGTCCCACGGGCTGCCCGGGAGCGAGGTGTTGTCCCACCTCCACCTTCACGCTGTCCTGCATGAGGTGGCAAAGCGCCACGATGATTCCGTCGTGCTCGATCATCACATGGTTGCCGGCCAGTCCCGGCCAGCCGGCGCGGACCCGGGCGCGCTGGCCCAGCGCGTAGCCAACCGAGGCCAGGGCGCGGTGGGCTTGATGATCCGGGATGGCGTGCTCAACGGCGATCACCCGACCGCCGCACGGGCCAGTACCCTGCGGCCAAAGCCAGGGAACGCGGCAGCCGGTTCGCGCCCACGCCAGGTGTTCCACGTCAGTGGGGCACGGCGCCCGCTGTCACCCACGGGCACAAAATCGATGGCATGGGAACTGGCGAACAACGTCGTTCCATGGCTCGGCACACGGTTGGCCGGACTATTTTGCACCAGCCACCTGCCGGTGAATGGGTAGTCCAGGTCGATCTGCGCTGTCATGGCAACCCCGTGGCTCGGTCATTTGCGTGTTGCCCGCATTCTTGCATCACCGTCTGGAATTTGCCGGTGAGCACGGGGTTGCCGAGCCGGACTGCGGTGCTGTGGAGCTGATCTTCCGTTGTTTCGCCTAGGCTTCGTGTGGGGCCAGGAAAGCCTTCGGAATCAGTTCGGCGCCGGAGACATTCTCCAGGAACTCCGGTTCAATGGGCACTCCGGTGCGCAGAACGCTGATCTGCCCGGTGGGTTCGAGGATGACGCAGGCGATTTCCGAGCGGTTGCGGACCCCGCTCAAGCGCAGCCGGGAGAGCAGCTCGCTTTCCGAGACGTGAGTGCGCTTCAGATTCGCGGTGATGAATTCTTCCCCGGCCATCAGCAGGTACGCCTTGTTGTTGACTGCGGCCCGGCCCCGTGGAAATCGGCGCAGCTGACCGGTGAGGGCCTGCAGAACCAACAGGGTCACCAAGCCCAGCGCCCCGGCGGCCAGTGTGGGCGTGTAGCCGAGGATCGCACGCCCGATGACGGCGCCGAAAGCCACCACCGCGGCAAGGTCAAAGCTGGACAGGTTAGCCATCGTGCGCTGACCGAGCACTCGGATCGCCACGAGCACCAGAACGTATAGCGCAATCGCGGAGAGCACCACGCGCCCGGCGTCGGCCCAAGTTAGTCCGAAATCATGCCACACAAAGAATCCCCTCTAACCTCATCGCTGGAGTGCTTTCGCCCCAACCCATCCTCTCAATAGGGCAGGCACCCGACCGAATTGAACCCAGGACAAAGCGCAACCGAATCGGTCGCAATCGGGGAGCAGACCACCAGCGCATGAGACGGAGAGGACCCGGAACCTCTAATGTCATGGGTTGTGAACATGAGAGTGTTTGGTCCTACGGGGACCTGCGCGTCGCGAATCTTTTGGCGATTTGGCCCTAGTTAAATCGGGGCCTTACAACGGGCTCACCCATTATTCAGATCCTTCTTGATGCCCACTGCTGCGAATCCGAGGGCGATGGCGAAGCAAATCCAGAGTGCGCCGAACGCAACCGGGTATGCGTGGCCGCCTATCAAGGTCATGGCGCCCATGAGCAGTCCGGTCAGGACCATGATGATGGTGAAGCGGTGCGTGATGATCTTCTTCATGGTGTTGAGAATTGCCAGCTGTGTTTGCCGGGCGACACGGGCAGTTGCCATATTTCGCGTTCTGGCTTCTGGAGCTGCTCACTTCCCGCTCGCGGCCACGCGTGATCATGCTGGCTCACTGCGGTAAGGGTGCCGTGGCAAGCAAACGACGGAGACTAGCTCGTTCCCTTGCACTTCCTTCCTCTGATTATCGTTTCCCGTGCAGGAGAGTGGCCGCTTTTTCTGGTGCGTTTCCGGATCGGGGCGATGAGGTTGATTGTGCACGTCGAAGCCGACATTTTGACTCAGCCAACAACTCGGTTCCATGCCCGCACTTTGAATTCAGGAAGAGAAAAACCCCGTAGATTCATGACCTACGGGGTTCATCGTGGCGGTGACGGTGGGATTTGAACCCACGGTACGGGGTTACCGTACACAACATTTCGAGTGTTGCACCTTCGGCCGCTCGGACACGTCACCAGACCTGATAACTCTACAACGAAGGAAAGCTGAAAACCAAAACAACGAGGGCCGATTGGATGGCGAAGTGGCCAGAACCACATGGCGGCTATCCGTGTGGGTCAGCCGTAACTGTTTGCGCCGGCAAGGTTCTAGCGGCGCTTGGCGCGGAAGAAATCCAGCAGCAGTTGAGCGCATTCAGCTTCCAAAACCCTGGGGTACACCTCGACCCAGTGGTTCAGTCGGGGTTCGCGCACGATATCGAATACCGAACCACAGGCTCCGGCCTTCTCATCCCAGGCCCCGAACACCAGCTTTGGGATGCGGGAAAGGACAATGGCGCCGGCGCACATCGCGCAGGGCTCCAGGGTGACAACCAAGGTGCAGTCCTCCAGCCGCCAGCCATCATCCGTGCCGCGGGCCTGCAGGGCGCGAACGGCATTGCGGATGGCCACCACCTCGGCATGTGCGGTCGGATCTCCGCCGGCCTCGCGCTCATTGCGCCCGGAGGCCAGCACCTGCTGGTCGGGGGAGAGAATGACGGCACCGATGGGCACATCATCGGTGGCCAGCGCGGCCCGGGCCTCATCCAGTGCCAGCCGCATCCACTTCTCGTGTTCTTGCACCATAGTGTCACCCACTTTACGTTGCGCAGTGCCACCGGCGTGCGCGAGCTGGGGTGACAACGGTGCCCGGAGCTTCCCAAAACCTCCCGGGCTTGTTCGGTTGGGCACATTGGCCGGATTCAGTGCCCGAATCTCGGGTAAGGGGCTCGTCGGGGCAGGTGGGCGGCTGGTAGATTTTTGCCTATGCGCGTACAGGTAGTTGACCACCCGCTGGTGGCACACAAGGTTTCGGTCCTGCGAGACAAGAACACGGCTTCGCCGACCTTCCGGCAGCTGACGGAGGAACTGGTCACGCTGCTGGCCTACGAGGCGACCCGCGAGGTGAAGACCGAAGAGGTCGAGGTCGTGACCCCGGTGGCCACGACCACCGGAATTGCCTTCGCAAAGCCCACCCCGCTGGTGGTGCCGATCCTGCGCGCCGGGCTGGGCATGCTGGAGGGGATGACCCGCCTGGTGCCCACGGCCGAGGTCGGGTTCCTGGGCATGGCCCGCAATGACGAGACCCTGGACATCATCACCTACGCCGACCGGGTCCCGAACGACCTGCAGGGACGCCAGGTCTTCGTGCTGGATCCGATGCTGGCCACCGGCGGAACCCTTGCCGAAGCCATCAAGTTCATTTTCGAGCGCGGGGCCGCCTCGGTCACCTGCATCTGCCTGATCGCCGCCCCGGAGGGGATCGAGCGCCTGCGCGAGATCCACGGCGAGGACGAGCGGGTCCACCTGGTGCTGGCCGCCCTGGACGAGCGCCTGGATGAGAAGGCCTACATCATTCCCGGGCTGGGGGATGCCGGGGACCGCCTGTACGGCGTGACCCCGCCCATGCACTAGGCCTTCTGGCCCCTACGCCGCCTCGGTTTTTGCCGCAGGCGGCGTTTGCGTATCGGCCAGCGGCAGCCGCACCTCAAAAACGGTGTCCCCGGGCTGGGAAGTGACCGTGATGGTGCCGCGGTGCGCCTGCACGATGCTCTTGGCGATGGGCAGGCCCAGGCCGGTGGTGCCGTCGGAACCCGAACGGGCAGCGTTGGCCCGGGTGAAGCGTTCAAAGACATGCGGCAGGAACTCGGGGTCAATGCCCTCGCCGGTGTCCTGCACCCGCAGCACCGCCTGTCCCACGTCCGCATCGGCCAGCACGCTGACCGTCACGGAGTTGCCCACGCTGGTGTGCTTGCGTGCATTGCCCAGCAGGTTGGTGATGACCCGGCGCAGCGCCGAGGAGTCGCAATTGATCGCCACCTCGTCCTGGGTGGCGATGAACGTCCACCGGTGATCCGGGGCGGTGACCGTGAAGTCGTCGGTGATTTCCCGGGCCAGGTCCACCAGGTTCGCCCGGGAGAGCTTGTAGGAGGTTTCCTCCTCCAGCCGGGCCAGCAGCAGCAACTGCTCCACCAGGGCGCTCATGCGTGAACTTTGCTCCAGCACCCGATCGACCGCGCGCCGCCCGTCATCGGAGAAGTGCTCGGTGGCGGCCAGCAGCTCGGTGTAGCCGCGGATCGCCGACAGCGGGGTACGCAGCTCATGGGAGGCATCGGCCACGAATTGGCGCATCTGCCCCTGGGAACGCTCACGCACCTTCAGCGCGCTGTCCACATTGTCGATCAGCGCGTTCAGCGCCTGGCCCACGTTGCCCACTTCGGTGCCCGGGATCGCATCGTGCGGGGAGACCCGCTGGGTCAGCTCCACCTTGCCCGATTCCAGGTCGGTGTGCGCCACGGAGGAAGCCACCGCGGCCACGCGTTTGAGCGGGTTGAAGGACCGGCCAATGGCCCAGGTGCCGGCCAGGCCGGTGCTGATCACGGTCAGCACGCTGATCACCAGGGTCAACCAGGCCATCTCCCGCAACGCGTATTCGGTGGGCTCGGTGGGCAGCCCGGTGATCAGGATGCCTCCGGAGCCCTGGTCCGGGCGGGCGACCAGCACATAGTCCCCGATCGAGAGCTTGCGGATCACCGGGCGGGAGTTGACCTCCAGGGACAGCAGCGGGTCGATGTCCGCGTCGGTGATCGTGATGCGTTCACCGGTGCGTTCATCCAGCCAGGCCCCGAAGGTCAGCTTGCCGTCCACGAAGCGCACGTTCAAGGTGCCCGAGGCCTGCCCGGGCGCGAACAGGTCATCGGGGGAGTTCTTCGGGGTGGAGTAGGTGGCGGCACGGTTCGCCGCCTGGGAGAGCTGCTCATTCAGCTGCGCCATTAGGGTCTGGCGCATGCCGGCGTTGTAGAGCAGGCCAATGAGCACACACACCATCGTCAGGGCGCCGAGCAGGATCACCAGCAGGCGGCGCTGCAGGTTGTAGGGGGTGTGCTTGGTGGCGGGGGAGAACAGGCTCATGCCGCCGGCTTCAGGACATATCCCACGCCGCGCACCGTGTGGATCATCGGTTCGGCGTCCACGTCAATCTTCTTGCGCAGGTAGGAGATGTACAGTTCGACGATGTTCGCCTGGCCGTCAAAGTCGTAGTGCCAGACGTTGTCCAGGATCTGCGACTTGGACACCACCCGGCGGGCGTTGTTCATCAGGTAGGAGAGCAGGTCGAATTCGGTGGCGGTCAGCGAGATGGCCCGCCCGGCACGGGATACGTCGTGCGAATCCAGGTTCAACACCAGATCGCCCACCACCAGTTCGGAGGCGTCCGCGCTGGTGGCTCCGGAGCGTTCGACCAGCCGGTGCAGCCGGATGAGCACCTCCTCGAGGCTGAAGGGCTTGGCCACATAGTCATCGGCCCCGGCTCCCAGCCCCTCGATGCGGTCCTCCACCGCGTCCTTGGCGGTCAGGAACAGCACCGGGACCTCCGGGAAGTAGGTGCGCACCTTGCGCAGCACCTCGGGCCCGTCGAAGCCGGGCAGCATCCAGTCCAGGACCAGGACATCCGGGGCGAAGTTGCGGGCGGTGGCCACCGCTTCGGGCCCGTCGTGCGCGATCGCCGATTCCCAGCCGAGCATCCGGGTGCCCATGGACACCAACTCGGCCAGCGACGGTTCGTCGTCGACCACCAGGACCTTGATGGCGGTGCCGTCCGGGTGGGTGAGCCGTGGGAGCTGTGAAGGAGAGAAACGCGAATCGTTCATGGTCTTACCTTCCCCCATGCCATTGGGCTGACTTTGTGTTTTACCTGTGTGCTTGCTGTGCCCCCAAGCCCGATTTTATGCGGTGCGAAGCCTTGCAGATAGCCGAATATTTGGTCAAGAGCACCTCTGGGCGAATGTTTGCATCGTGAACAGCGTCCAGCGCTGAATGCTTATTCATGGCAATGTATAGGGTAGTCAGATTGATCGATCCTCGTCGTATCATTGTGCAATGCGTGGCTAGTTAAACGGTTAACGGAAACATTTGTTCAAAGTGGCAAAGGTCACAAATGGATGGCTTTGTCTCGCATCGTGGACATGGGGGTTGATTGTTACTTGCAAGTTCCAATTGTTACGGGGAAACTGGAGGGGTGAGTCAGGCGCAGAACAGCAAAACAGGCAGGTCACGGTTCCCGTGGTCCGGTCCCCAGTGCTGTTCTCGAATGCTTTGCGTCAGCGGTCAGCTCGCAGTAGCGGAAACCTAGTTTTCGTCGCGATCCAGCCGCTGGCGGGAAACCAACTGTCGTGGGTGTAGAGAAGGACGCCCGCGGCGCAAGCAACAAGCAAACAAGAAGCATCAGCGCCAAATCACTTGGCCTTCGCATAGTTAGAGGAAAAACATGACGGCTGGATCCGGATACGTACACGTTTCAATTCGCAACGCGCAGAACCGTGCTGCTGCAGCACAGCGTTCGACAGCTGGCGGCTATGCCCCGGCAGGCTACCGCCCACTGCGCGCCGTATCCACCAACCATGAGCCGCGCGATATTTCACGCCATCAGACCGCAGCCCCGGTCCAGGCCACCGGCGCCGGCTCGGGCAGCGCGGACACCACAGCCCGCGGGTTCGTCCTGTACGTGGGACTCGATGAGGCCACCGCGCAGGCTAACGGCACCTCGCTGGGCAAGCTGGCCACCCAGGTGCGCGCGTTCCTGGCCACCCTGTCCCCGCAGGCGCAGACCCACGCCGCGGTCGCCCTGGCACCGGCCACCGCGCAGGGTGAAGCCATTGACGTGGTCCGCCAGGCACTGGGGGACCCGACGGTCAACCGCCGCGCCCGCACCGAGAACCGTCCCAGTACCCCACGGCCCTCCGGCGTGCTGATCGACCTGTCCCGCCGCGAGGTGTACCTGGACGGGGAGACCCTGAACCTGACCTTCAAGGAGTTCGAATTGCTGAACTTCCTGGTCGAAAACGGCACCCGCACCGTGGGCCGTGAGGAACTGCTGGAAAACCTGTGGCGCAACGCCGAAGAGGTGCCCAACGAGCGCACCATCGACGTGCACATCCGCCGCCTGCGCTCGAAGCTGGGCCGCCTGGCCAACACCGTGCGCACCGTGCGCGGGCAGGGCTACCGCTTCTACGAACACCCCGAGGTCGTCGTCTGGGCCGCCCCGGAATACTCGATCTAGCATCAGCTGGTCGCAGAACGGCCACACCGTCCAACGGGCGGGCGTGCTCCTGGCATGGAGGTACGCCCGCCCGTTCGGCGTTTAAGCGGGCCCGGGACGGTGACCCCGTAAGCTGGTGGCATGAATGCTGGAGGCAAGAACACTGCACAGGCCCGGCGGCTGATCCTGCTGCGGCACGGCAAGGCGGACTACCCGCTCGGGGTGGCGGACCACGACCGTCCGCTGGGTGCCCGCGGTGACCGGGAGGCGCCGGCGGCGGGCCGCTGGTTGGTGGAGAATAACCTCATCCCGGACTACATCCTGTGCTCCGATGCGCTGCGCACCCGCTCCACCTGTGCCTGGGTGCTCTCCGAACTGGGGGAGAAGGCGCCCACCCCCTACATTGACTCCCGCATCTACTCCGCGGGCACCTCCGGGCTGTGCTCGATCATCAACGAAACCCCCGATACGGTCTCCACGCTGCTGGTCATTGGTCACCAGCCGGTGCTGCAGGAACTGGCGCTGCGCCTGGCCTCCAAGGACTCGGACCAGGAGGCCGTCTACGAGCTGGCCATGAACTACCCCACCCTGGGGATGACGGTCATGGAAACCGCCGAACCGTATTCGCACCTGGATGCGCGGGACGCAGCCGTGACGCACTTCGTGGTGCCCCGGCCCTAGCAAAAAGATCCCGTGACACCGCAGGCGGTGTCACGGGATCGAGGTTAGTTGGTTCGGTCGGTGGGAGAGCCTGGGCCAGGTTATCCGGCGGCAGCGCGCTCCAGCCCGTGCACGGTGGCCAGCACCGCCTGTACGTAGACCTCCAGCCGGGGCATCGGGGTGGTTACCGCGCGTTCCCGGGCGGTGAGCAGCGTCGCGCCAAACATCGCGCTGGCCGCCACCTGCAGCAGGGGCTCGGGAACCTGCACGGTGCGGCGCAGCACCTGGCGGATCAGCGCGGTGATCTGTTCCCTGAAGTCGCTGAGCTGTTCACCCCACAGGCTTTCGGAGCGCTGCTGCTCACTGATCCACAGCTGGGCGTAGGACGGGTAGCGCTCCACGAAGCGGAAGGCGCTGACCACCATGGCCTCCAGGGCCTGCAGCCCGTCGGACTGTTCGGCGTACTGTTCCAGCTCCTCCAGGAGGATGTCGGCGCCAAAGGCCAGCAGGGCGCCGATCATCGAGTCCTTGGAGCCAAAGTTGTAGTACACCGTGCCCTTGGAGACCCCTGCGGCCCGGGCGATCTCATCCACCGAGACCGCGTTGATGCCGCGGTGCCCCAACAGGGTCATGGAGGCCGCGAACAGCCGTTCCTTGGAATCGGTGGCCCGCACCCGGGGGCGCCCGACCGCCTCGCCGGTCATACGACCAGCTCCGGCTGCAGGGTCTTCAACGTCCAGGTCTTGTGCTTGCGCACCGCCAGGGTGCTCAGCGCCAGACCCAGCAGCGTGTAGCCGATCAGGCCCAGCACCACTTCGGAGAGCAGCGCCAGATCCGCGCCGTAGACCAGGTGGCGCAGGCCGGCAACCACATGGCCCATCGGCAGGATGCGGTGCAGCACGTGCAGCGGCTCAGGCAGCGTCTCCCACGGGAAGGTGCCGCCGGCGGTCACCAGCTGCAGCACCATCAGCACCAGCACCACGAACTTGCCGGCCGCGCCCAGCAGGGCGGTGATGCCCTGAATGATCGCGGTGAAGGCCATGGAGGCCAGCGCCAGCAGGCCCCAGGTCATCCACGGGTGGGCGGTGTCCAGGCCCAGCCAGAACAGCACCACCGCGTACAGCAGGCTGGACTGGATCACCGAGAGCAGGAAGAACGGCATCCAGCCGCCCAGCGCGATCTTCCAGTCCCGACCGTTGGAGGCCAGGGCACGCTTGGTGATCGGGCGCATCACCTGGGTCAGGATGAACGCGCCAATCCAGGTGGCCAAGGTGATGAAGAACGGCGCCAGGCCCTCGCCGTACGCGCCGGCCTTGGCCTGGTCGGTGCGGTCCACGGCCACCGGGTCACCGATGACCTCGGAGAGGTGCTCGCGGGTCGGGTCATCCGGATTCGGGATTTCCTTGGTGCCGTCGGACAGGCCGGTGGCCAGTTCCCCGGAACCGTCGGCCAGGTCGTTGGAGCCCTTGCCCAGATCGCCCACGCCGCTTTGCAGGTCCTTCAGGCCGGTGTACAGCTGGGCGCTGCCGGTTTGCAGTTCGGCGGCACCGGCGTTCAGTTCCTTGGCCCCCGAATCCAGCTGCTTCGCCCCGGCCAGCGCGTCACGCTGCCCGGCATACAGCGTCTTGGCGCCGTCGTTGAGCTGCGCCGCACCGGCGGCCAGGTCGTTGCCGCCGGTGGCGGCGGTGGAGATGCCCTTGACCAGGGTGGGCACCGCGGCGTTTAGCTGTGCGGTGCCGTCCGCCAGGGTGTCCAGCCCCGCCGAGAGCTGCTTGTTGCCCTGGGCGACCTGCTCGGAGCCGTCAGCCAGCTGCTGGATCTGCTGTTGGGCGGTCTTCAGCTGCGCCTTGATTTCCTTGGCGCGCTGGATCACCTGCGAGTTGGCCGCGGCCTCGTCCACTGAGCTGGAGACGGTGTCGATCAGCTTTTCGGCGTCAGCTTGATCGATCTTTCCTTCCTGCACCAACTGCTGGATGCGTTCGAGGCTCTTCTTCTCCACGGTTTGCAGGCGCTTGTCCGCATCGGCTTCCAGCGCGGTGATGACCTCGGCGGCCTCGCTGACCTTGTCATTGAGCTGGGCGTTGCCGTCGGCGACCTGGCGGGAGCCGGCGGCCAGCTGCTTGGCGGCCTTCGCGGCCTGCTGGGCGCCGTCGTTCAGCTGCTTGGCGGAGCTGGGCAGCGGGGCGGTCTGCTTCTTCATTTCGTTGAGCCCGGCGGCCAGCTGGTCTGCACCCTTCTTCAGGTCCCCGGTGCCAGCGGACAGTTCCTTGGCGCCGTCGCGCAGCTGGGTCTGGCCCTTGACCAGGTCCCCGGTGCCCTGCTTCAGCGTCTTGGTGCCATCGTGCAGTTCCACCGTGCCGTCGGCCAGCTGCTTGCCGCCGTCGACCAGCTGCTTGGTGCCGTCCGAAAGCGTGGCGACCCCGTCCTTCAGCTGCAGGGTGCCGTCGTAGACCTGGCCTGCGCCATCAGCGGCGTCGGCCATGGAGGAGTGGATGTCCACGAATCCGGCGATCATCGAGTCGGCGGTTTGGGTGCCCACTTCCTTGGCCACCGAGTTGTGCACCTCATTGGCCAGGGTGTCGGCGAAGGTGCCCACCATGAAGTTGTTGGCGTCATTGGTGGTGATCTTCAGCTGGGCCTGCTTGGCCTTGTCGAAGTCGGCCGGGGAGGCCAGGTTGGCGGAGAAGTCCTTGGGGATGGTCATGGCGAACGAGTAGTCGCCGTTGGCCACGCCCTCATAGGCTTCCTGCTCGGAACCCACCAACTCCCAGCCGAAGGTGCCGTCCTCCAGCAGGGACTCGGTGACATCCTCACCGACCTTCAGGTCCTTGCCGGACTTCTCGGCTCCCTCATCGAGGTTGACCAGGGCGGCGCGCACGCCGGAGAGGTGGGACTGCGGATCCCAGTTGGCATAGAGGTACATGGCCCCGTACAGCAGCGGTACACAGCTCAGGGCGATAATCGCCAGCTTGGGCAGGGTGCCGCGGGTCATGCGCTGCAGCTCGGAAAGAGCCAGTCGCAGAATCGTCATTTGGTGTCCTCCGCGCGGGAAGTGGTCTCAGGTTTTGGGTTGATCGCCGGGTCGTGGGGCTGGGCATGCTCGCCCGGCTCGGTGTCCCTGGCCGGCTCGGTCTCGGTGGCTTCGGCTAGGGCCGGGGGAGCCTCGCCCGCCGGCGGGGCCAGATGCTGCGGTTCGTGATCCGGCTCGATGTCGCCGGCTGCTTGTTCCACCGGTTCGGGCCCCGGGTCCTCGGATTTGTGTTTCGGAGCGTCCGGTTCATCGCCGTCGGCAGGAGCGTCCACCTCGATGTGCTCGGTGTCCTCGTGCTCGCCCAGCAGGGCATCAATGGCCACCGTCTGCTCCGCATCCTGGTTCTGCCCGGCCTGTTCGGGCACGGCGTGCTCGCCTGCGTCGGCATCGTCCTGCGCATGTGCCGAATCGTGCGGAAGGTGCATTTGCGGTTCGACATCCTGCTCACCCATGAAGAACACCGGGCCATGCCAGTCATCGGGGACCCGGGAGACCACGGCCACGACCGCCGGCTTGCGGCGGGACTGGGCCATGGACTCCAGCAGGTCCAGCCAGCTGGAGTCCTCCAGACGGTGGCGGTCGGGAGAGTCGAAGACCGACAAGCGCACCTGGTGGTACTCCTCGCTCAGCCGCGCCATGATGTCCAGGCGGGTCAGCGGATCGAGGGCATCCACCCATTCGCCGGCCACCTCGGAAAATCCGTGCTGATTCAGCCAGGAGTCAATGCCGCGCTTGCGCCAGATCGGCACCGGCACCAGGGAGAGGTCCTCGGCCACCAGGTCGCGCACCTTCAGGTGGGGTTCCGGGGCGTTGATTTCCGGTGAGTCCACCAGCGCGCTGTGCTTGCGCAGCAGCTTCAGGCTGTCCTTGCCTTCCCAGCTGGCCGTGCCGGAGCTGGGCTTCATGCGTCCGGAGAGCACCAGGCTTAGTGCGGTGCGTGAGAGCGCCGGTTCGGCGACTACCAAGACCACCTCTCCGCGCTCTACTCGCACGGTGGTTGGAGGGCAGATGACGCCGTGGCGTCCGTCCACGGAAACAGAGTCAGCAAAAAGCATGAAACAAGACTAATTGAACTGACCGGTCAGTTCAATTAGTAAGGCTGTTTTCTCACTCACACGCAGGAGTTTCACAGGTCATGCCGGTGATGCGGTCAGCTTCTGCGGCTGCGGCACTACGTCCGAACGCGGGCCCTTAGCTACCGGACAGCAGCTCTTGGCTCCGAGTGTACTGGTAGCCAAACTCGGTGGCTACCGATTCCAGGGTCAGCTTTCCGGCGTGGGTGTTCAGGCCGTTGGCCAGGCCCTCGTCTTCCCGCATGGCCTGCGCCCAGCCCTTGTTCGCGATGCGCAGGGCGTAGGGCAGGGTTGCGTTGGTCAGGGCCGCCGTCGACGTCTGCGGCACGGCGCCGGGCATGTTGCCCACGCAGTAATACAGTGCATCGTGGACCTTGAAGGTCGGATCGTCATGCGTGGTGGGCCGCGAGCCTTCGAAGCAGCCGCCCTGATCAATCGCGATATCCACCAGCACCGAGCCCGGACGCATCCGCTGAACCATGTCCAGGGTCACCAGCTTCGGTGCTGCGGCTCCGGGGATCAGCACCGAGCCAATCACCAGGTCCGCGTCGGCGACCTGCTCGGCGATGGCCAGCTTGGTGGATGCGAGGGTTTTGACGCGTCCGGCGTTGGCGGTGTCGATTTCCTTGAGCCGGGCCAGGTTCACGTCAATGACGGTGACGTCGGCGCCAAGTCCGGCGCTGGCGACCGCGGCGTTCTCGCCGGCCACGCCACCACCGATGACCACGACCTTGGCCGGGCGGGTGCCCGGCACCCCGCCCATGAGGATCCCGGAACCGCCCGATGGATGCAATAGGGTGACGGAACCGATCTGCGCCGCCAGCCGTCCGGCGACTTCGCTCATCGGCGCCAACAACGGCAGCGTCCGACCCCGGGTGACCGTTTCATAGGCGACCGCGGTGGTTCCCGCGGTGAGCAAGGCGTCGGTGCATTCCCGGGAGGCGGCCAAGTGCAGGTAGGTGAAAAGGACCTGGTTCTCGCGCAGCAGCGGGTATTCGCTGGGCGTTGGCTCCTTGACCTTGAGCACCAGTTCTCCGACTTCGAAGGCCGCAGCCGCATCTGGAACCAGGCGGGCGCCGGCCTGGCTGTACTGCTCATCGCTGATGCCCGAGCCGATGCCCGCCTGGGTTTCGATGACCACTTCGTGGCCGTGGGCAACGAATTCGGCAACACCGGCCGGGGTGATCGCCACCCGGTGCTCGTTGTTCTTTGATTCCTTGGGCACGGCAATGATCATGGAACGTTCCTCCTTGGCGGCGAGCAGTCAAGCCCTGAAGTGTTAATCCTCCACGATACGTTCGGGCTCTGAAGTGTGCTCGAAGATGACGCAACAAAGAAGAGAACAGCTTCAGGTGGCTCTGGGGCATGACCGCCCCTTGGGTTCGCGAATGCGAAGGCGGTACCAAGCGCCAATGCCTGCAACAAATAAGGGGATCAAAGCCAGCCGGACAAGCGCTCCCGGGTCGGAGCGGCATCGGGGAGCAGGGGAGTTAGGTTATAAGCAAGAATCCCGGGAGCTTGAAAGCTTCCCGGGATTCTTGAACCTGTGCGCCCAAAGGGATTCGAACCCCTGACCTTCTGTTCCGTAGACAGACGCTCTATCCAGCTGAGCTATGGGCGCTTATTGAGTTGTTGTCGTCGTGACGACTTGAATAACTATACACGGGCGAAGGCGGGCTAGCGAACCGGAACGGTTCAAAGTGCCGCGATTCACATCCACGTCCTCCAGTCCAGTGCGTGGGCCCGGGTTCCTCGCTTGGCACGAGAAAGATGTGACAGGATCCGACGGGGCGGAGCGAGGGCGCCCGGGTGGATGGGCCTCCTTGGGCGCTGAGGGCGGGAACAAAAAATCCCGGAACTCGCCGTTGCGATGTTCCGGGATTTGCTGGTGCGCCCAAAGGGATTCGAACCCCTGACCTTCTGTTCCGTAGACAGACGCTCTATCCAGCTGAGCTATGGGCGCGTATTCTTTTATTTGGCCCGCAGGTGCGAACCTCGAATAACTATACAGGCCAACCGCCCGGCCTCCAAATTGGCTCGGCGGGGCGCCGATATCTCGGTTTTTTACTTTTATTGAGGACCGAAAAGGGTACCGGTCTACGTGACCTTCGTCACAGTAAAAGCTGGTTGGCGCACCAATCTTCCCCGAATTCACGGTGTTTTTATTCTAACGATGTTGACCATCCCCGGATTCTGCGGCTTGGGTCACAAGCGGCCGAAAACGTTGACCCCCTAGCCTTGAACTATTGCAAGTTCAGCCCAATGGAGGGAATGGATAATGAGCACCAGCTCCGATCAGAACGTACTCGATGCAGCACCGACCACCCACGCGAAGTTGGCGGCTTGGGTTGAGGAGGTTGCGGCACTGACGAAGCCTGATCGTATCTATTGGGTGGATGGCTCCCAGGAGGAGAACGACCGCCTGTGCGGCGAGCTGGTTGAAGCCGGCACCCTGGTCAAGCTCACCGACCCGAACTTCCCGAACTCCTACGCGGCCTTCTCCGACCCGGCGGACGTGGCCCGCGTCGAGGAGCGCACCTTCATCTGCTCCGAAAAGGAGGAGGACTCGGGCTTCACCAACAACTGGGAAGACCCGAAGGTCATGAAGGAGCGCCTGACCGGACTGTTCGATGGCGCCATGCGTGGACGCACCATGTACGTCATCCCGTTCGTCATGGGACCGCTGAATGCCGAGCAGCCTGCTTACGGTGTGGAAATCACCGACTCGGCCTACGTGGTCGCCTCAATGCGCATCATGGCCAAGATTGGCGATGAGGTCCTGCGCAAGATGGAAGCCGAGGACGCCTTCTTCGTTCCGGCCATGCACACCGTCGGTGCCCCGCTGGAGCCGGGACAGAAGGACGTGGCCTGGCCGTGCAACGAGGAGAAGTGGATCGTGCACTTCCCCGAGGAGCGTTCCATCTGGTCCTACGGTTCGGGCTACGGCGGCAACGCGCTGCTGGGCAAGAAGTGCTACTCGCTGCGCATCGCCTCGGCGATGGCCCGCGACGAAGGCTGGCTGGCCGAGCACATGCTGATCCTGAAGCTGACCAGCCCGCAGGGCAAGTCCTACAACATCGCTGCCGCCTTCCCCTCGGCCTGCGGCAAGACCAACCTCGCGCTGCTGGACCCGACCATCGACGGCTGGAAGGCCGAAACCCTGGGCGATGACATCAACTGGATGCGTCCGGGCAAGAACGGTGAACTGCGCGGCGTGAATCCGGAGTACGGCCTGTTCGGCGTCGCCCCGGGCACCGGCTGGTCCACCAACCCGAACGCCATGCGCGCCATCACCAAGGGCAACTCGATCTTCACCAACGTCGCGCTGACCGATGAGGGCGGCGTGTGGTGGGAAGGCATGACCGACGAGGCCCCAGCCCACCTGATCGACTGGAAGGGCAATGACTGGACCCCGGATTCCGGGCGCAAGGCCGCCCACCCGAACTCCCGCTTCTGCACCCCGATCGACCAGGTCGATATGCTCGCCGAGGAATACTACTCCCCGGACGGCGTGAAGATCGATGCGATCCTCTTCGGCGGCCGCCGCAAGACCACCATCCCGCTGGTGACCGAGGCCCGCACCTGGACCAACGGCATCTTCATGGGCTCGACCCTCTCCTCGGAGACCACCGCCGCCGCCTCCGGGGCCACCGGCGTGGTGCGCCGCGATCCCATGGCGATGCTGCCGTTCATCGGCTACAACGCCGGTGACTACCTGAACCACTGGGACCGCATCTCGCAGAAGCTGAACCCGGAACAGATGCCCAAGATCTTCCTGGTCAACTGGTTCCGCCGCACCGCCGAGGGCGGCTTCGCGTGGCCCGGCTTCGGGGACAACTCCCGCGTGCTGAAGTGGGTCATTGAGCGCATCGAGGGCACCGCCGAGGCCAAGGAAACCGCCGTGGGCTACGTGCCGACCGGTGATTCCCTGGACCTGACCGGTCTGGAAGGCTTCACCTCGGATGACGTGGAGGTCGCCGTGAAGGTTGACATCCAGGAATGGCTCGAGGAAGTCGAGAGCATCGAGGAATGGTACGCCAAGTTCGGTGAGGCACTGCCGGACTCGCTGCGCGCCGAACTTGACGGCCTGAAGGAGCGCCTGAGCGCCTAACCGGGCACCCGGACACAACACCTACCCCGCGGAAGAATCATTGATTCCGCGGGGTAGGTGTTTTAAGCGCTCGTCCACCGGCAAGTTCCCGGGGCGCCAAGTTCCCGGGGAACACAGCCCGCACCGGGAAGAGGGTAGGAAACTAGGCACGACGGGGGCGATGCCGCGCGTCGGAGGTGGACCAGTAGGCGCCCAGCGCCAGGAGCAGCCCAACCAGTGCGGTCACCGAGAACGCGACCGGGGAATCTTCCCCGCCCAGCCCCACCAGCGGGCTGACCAGCGCGCCGGCCAGGAACTGTGCGCAACCCAGCGCAGCCGAGCCGCTGCCCGAGGTGCGTCGCACCTCCTCCAGGGCCAGGCCGGTGGTGTTGCCCATGACCAGGCCAACGGGAGCCACCATAAAGAAGATCACCACCGCCAGGATGGGGGAGCGCACCCCGGAAAACACCAAGGTGAGCATCACCAGGCCGGAAACCAGCAGGATCACCAGGGCCACCCCCACCGTGCGGCGCAACGGAACCCGCAGCGCCAACCGGGCGGAGATCAGGCCGGAAAGAATCAGGCCCAGTGAGTTGACGCCAAAGCACAGGGCATAACCGGTGGGGCTGAATCCCATGACGTTCTGGTAGAGGAACGGGGAAGCCGAAATGTAGGCCATCATCGCTCCGAAAGTCGCCGCGAACTGGACCATGTAGCCCACGAACCGGCGCTGGGTCAGCACCGTCCCCAACGGCCCGAACAGTGCCCCGGTGGAACGGGCCGCGGCCGGGTGGGTTTCACGCACCACCGCAAACGAGCCCAGGGCCATCAGCCCCGCCGCCCCGGCAAGCACCCACAGCACCGCGCGCCAGCCCCCGGCATGGGCCACCGCGGCACCCAGGATCGGGGCGACCGCCGGAGCGACCCCGCCGATGGTCATCAGGATCGAAAAGATGCGTGCGGTGCGCGGCCCGGAGGTGACGTCGGAAACGATGGCCTTGGAAATCACCAGGCCCGCCGCAGCACCCACGCCCTGGATGCCGCGTGCGGCAATGAGCGTGGGCAGGCTCGGGGCCAGTGCGGCACCGATCGAGGCCAGCACGAACAACAGCGTTCCGTAGCGCAGCGGAATGGTCCGTCCCCAGCGGTCGGAGAACGCGCCCCACAGCAGCTGCCCCAGCGCCATCCCGATCAGGAAGGTGGTCAGCGTCAGCTGCACCCCCGAGGCGGTGGTGGAGAACTCGTCCTGCATGGCAGGGAAAGAGGGCAGGTACATGTCCGTGGCCAGCGGCCCGGTCGTGCCCAACAGCACGATCACCATGAACAGGGCAGCGGTCAGCCGGGAGGCGGAGGGGGAAGATGACATATCTGCCATTCTAAATGTGGCCCTGGTCGGGGACCGCGGCCGGCCTGGCAGGTTACGAAGCGCCCGTTCGGGCACCCACGGGGTCACCGGGAGCCGGGGGATTGGAGGCCGTGGCGTCGGGGCCCTCCAACCAGGCCACGCACGCCCCGGCCAGCGCAACCAGCCCAATGCCCGCCAGCGCCACCGGCGACAGGGCCTGATCCAGCAGCAGCCACCCGATCAGCGTGCCCATGGCCGGGTCAATGGCGAACAGGGTGCCAATCACGCGGGCCGAGGAAATCCGGGCCGCCAGGGTGTCCACCGCGTAGGGGATGGCCACCCCGATCAGCGCGCTGAGCGCCAGCATCATCCACTGCCCGCCGGAGACCTCCGCCACCCGTGGAACCCCGAAGGGCAGGCTGACCAGCGCCGCAACCGCGACTGAAAGGGCCAGGGAGGAAATCGACTCCGAATCCTGTTTGCCGACCTTCTCCGCCAGCAGCGTATACAGGGCAAAGCACAGTCCCGCACCCAGACCGAAGGCGAAGCCCAGCAGATCGAAATAGCCGCCGGGCCCGGCAATCAGGATCACGCCGGCCAGGGCCAGCAATGCCCACAGGGCCTCGCGCACGCGCCGACTGAGCACCAACGCCACAATGGCCGGGCCCAGGAAATCAAGGGTCACCGCGATCCCCAGCGGCAAATGCTCAATGGCCTTGTACAGCAGCAGGTTCATCGCTGCCATCGCGACCCCGTAGCCGGCAATGGCCGCCCACTGCCGGGCACTGCGCCCGGTGAGCCGGGGACGGAAGAACGCCAGCAGCATCAGCGCTGCCAGCACCAGGCGCAGCGAGCTGACCGCCGGGGAGCCCAGCGAATCAAACATGCTCGCGGACACGGCGGAGGAGAGCTGGATCCCCAACGAGCCGATCAGCACATACAGTGCCGCCCGTGCGCCGGGGTGCGCCGGGGCCAACGCCGGCGCATTGTTGTTCGTGGACAACAGCTCACTCCTTTGGGACGGGGCGGGACGTCACATCCCGGGGAGCCGGAGGACGGATGGAGGATGCGCTCCGACTTGAGCCTGAGTAAAGAATTCGTTGCGCTCACGGCGCACCGGTGGGTGCAAACTCCCCTACCTGTGAAAGTATAGTCACATGGTTTTGGCGCGATTGATCCTCGGGTTGTTGTGCTTGTCGCCGATGACCGGCTACGAGCTGAAGAAGCACTTTGACTCCTCCATCAACCACTTCTGGAACGCCGACAAGGCGCAGATCTACCGCACGCTGGCCCAGCTGGTGGACAAGGGCTACGCCACGGTGCGCACCGTGCCGCAAAGCAACTACCCGGACCGCCAGGAACACCACATCACCCCCGAGGGCCGCCAGGCGCTGCGCCAGTGGCTGGGGGACGGGGTGGCCCGCGGCACCGAACGCGACCCGTTCATGGGCCAGGTGTTCTTCGCCGCGGAACTCGAACGCGAGGAAATCCAGGACCTGCTGGCCACCCGGCGGGATCAGACCCAGTCCACCCTGGATGACTACCTCTCCCAGCGGGAGGGCATCGACATGCGTGCGGCCGCCGACCGGCGCAGCTTCCTGATGGCCGCCACCTTGGACCACGCCATCCGCCAGCAGGTGGCCGAAATTGAATGGCTCGACGCGGTAATGGAGTACCTGCCATGACTGATAAGAAGAACCCCGAGGGCCTGGGCCCGAACCAGAAGAAACCGACCGGCCAGCCCGCCGGCGAGCAGCCAACGGCGGCCGGGCAACAGACCGGCAATAGGCAGCCAGCCGAGGGTAAACCTCAGCAGGCAGCGCCGCAGACCAAGGACGCCACCGCCGCAGGCAACCAGGCCAAGGGCAACCGGCCCCAAGACGCGGCAGACAAGACAGCTGCCGCCAAGGCAAGTGCGGCAAAGCCGGACGCAGCAAAGGAGCCGGTGAAGGAAAAACCGGCCGCCAAGGTCCCCACCGCGAAGGACTCCGGTCAGCCGGCCCCCGATGGGCAGGAGCCGGCACCCCAGAAGTCGTCGCCGACCAAGCCAGCGAAGAGCAAGCCGGCGAAGAGCAAGGCGGCACAGGAGGGCTCGAAGCAGTCGGCCGCCGAGCCGCGGCCCAAGCCCACCGACCCGGTGAACAGCTCCGCCCCAGCGCAGGCGGCCAAGGCCGGCAAGCTCAGGGCCGGTGAACCGATCGGTGAACAACCCAAGCCGGGCACCGGGCAGCGTCCGGGCGTGGTCAAGTCCCCGAGCGGCCCCAGCCGTGAGGGATCCGCGCTGAGCCACCTGGCCGACAAGGTCAAAAACGGCCGGCTGCTTGCCGGACAGGGGTTCGGGCGCAAGCCGCAGGCCGGCCCGGTGGCGGAGAAGTCCGGCACCGGCGCGACGGCGAAGCCGGCGGCCGCCGCCAGGCCCGCCACCCCCACCCGGGTCGACGGCAAGGGGCCGGGCGACTACCCGGAGGTGCATCCGGTGCGCCGCCACAGCGGCAACCAGACCCCGCAAACCATTGTGTTCCTGCATGGCGGGAACGTCGGCAACTGGTCCTGGGATCCGCAGGTGCTGGCGCTGGGGGACTTCCACATCCTCACCCTGCACCTTCCGGCGTTCGGGGCCCGCAGCGAGGAGCCCTGGCAGGGACTGGAGTCCGCGGCCGATGACGTGGCGGCGCTGATCGCCGATGAGGTCGCCGAGGGCGGGGTGCACCTGGTGGGGATGTCCCTGGGCGGGGTGATCGCCCTGCACGTGGCCGCCCGCCACCCGGAACTGGTGGAATCCCTGATGATCACCGGCACCCCGGTGGCCGGGGTGCCCGCCCCGGCCCGGGCGTTGAGCCGGATGCAGCTCAAACTGCTGGGCAACGAATGGTACTGGCGTTTCCAGGCCGGCGCGCACGGCATGGTCGATGACGAACGCGACCTGTTCGCGTCCCATGGCCTGGCCCTGAAACCGGCCAACCTGCGCGCCATCATGGACGAGCTGGACCCGGGAGGGCTGCCGGCGAACCTGGCGGCCTTCACCGGCCCGGTGCTGATCCTGGCCGGGGCGAAGGAGCCGAAGGTGGTCCAGCGCTCCTTCGCGCCGCTGCAGACCCTGCTGCCCCAGGCGGTCACCCGCCTGGTTCCGAACCTGCACCACCAGTGGAACATCGAGGATCCGGTGTTCTTCAACTCCGTGGTCCGCCGCTGGGTCACCGAGGGCAAGGTCCACACCCGGCTCGCGGACCCCGCCGCAGCCAAGCCGGCCCAGGGCAAGTAGGGACCCGCACCCCCGGCCCCGGTGGCCTGGGCCGGGGGACAAGGGAAAAGGCGCGCCCGCTGTCGCGGACGCGCCTGGTACCCGTGCGGCTCAGCGGACCCCCATGATCCGTTGGACTGCCAGAGTGCGGTGTTGTGGCTAGACGGCCAGCCACACATCCGGTCCGAAGACCTCGTAGTGGATGCGCTCGGCCGGAATGCCTGCAGCCAGTGCCTGTCCACGCACTGCGTGCATGAACGGCAGTGGACCGCACAGGTAGACGTGGGAATTCGGGTCGAACTCGGCATTGTTCAGGTTCATCAGACCGGCGGTGCTCTTCACATCGGTGGGCAGCTCGCCGCGTTCGAACCAGGTGGTCAGGGTCGCGTTGGGCAGCTTCTCCACGGATTCGACCATCTGGGCGCGAAGGGCCCAGGTGTCGGCTTCCTGATCCGCGTGCAATACGGTGATCGAACGCTGTGAGTTGCTCTCGGCCAGGGTGGCCAGGGCGGCGGCGCTCGGGGTGCAGCCAATGCCGGCGGTGGCGATCACCAGCGGCTCACCGGAGTGGTCGATGACCAGGTCGCCGTAGGGGTTGGAAATCTCAATGGTGTCCCCAACCTTCAGCTGGGTGTGCAGGATCGGGGTGAACTCACCGTTCGGATCCAGCTTCACGGTCACGGTGCGCCGGGAGGTGTCGGCGACATTGCCGGAGAGGGTGTACTGGCGGACCTGGCGGACGCCGTCGGCCATCGGCATGCGCAGCGAAATGAACTGGCCCGGCTCGGCGGGGGTGACCGGGGTGTCATCGGCTGGCTCAAAGGTGAAGGTCACCGAGCTCGGCGCGGTTTCCTCCCGCCCGGTCAGGGTCCACAGGCTGTAGTAGTGGTCGTTGACCTGCTTGGCGTACAGGCCCTTCTCGATCTTGATCAGCGCGTGGGCCATCAGCCAGTAGACCTCGGACCAGGCGTCCGCGATCTCCGGGGTCAGGGCGTCCCCGAGGTTCTCGGCGATGGCGGCGAACAGGTGTTCGTAAACGATCGGGTACTGTTCCTCGACGATGCCCAGCGAGGCGTGCTTGTGGGCGATGCGCGCCAGCATGGTCTCGGGCAGGGTGTCGGGGTTGTTCAGCAGGTGCGAGGCGAAGACCGCGATGGAACCGGCCAGCGCCTGCTGCTGCTTGCCGTTCTTCTGGTTCGAGCGGGAGAAGTATCCATCCAGCAGGTCCGGACGCGCGGCAAACATGCGGTTGTAGAAGTTCGGGGTGATGCTGGAAATCCGCTCGGCGATGATCGGCAGGGTGGCTTCGATGACCGGGCGGGATTGAGTGGAAAGCATCGGGTCTCCTTGTGGCGGTTTATCTTGCATCCCATATGCAAGATTTACATCTTAAGTTCTACGCGACGTAGAACTGATTGGCAAGTCCGTGACGCCCGGCAGCTGGCTAACGGGTGCCGCTGGGACGGATTTGGGGGAAGGGAAGGCGCGTCAGCGCCGGGGAAGCGGAGACCACATCGGCCACCGTCAGGTTGTCCAAAGAAGCGTAGAAAGCGTCTCTGGCTTGGCGCAACGCGCCGCGCAGCCGGCATCCGCCGACCATCGGGCAGTCATGGGCGGCGTCGTGGGTTGTGCAGTCCACCACATCTTCACGCCAGTCCAGGGTGCGCAGCAAGGAGCCCAGATTCATCTGCAGACCCTGTTCGGTGATGCTGGCCCCACCGTGCCGGCCTCGGGTCACCTCCAGGGCCCCGAGGCCGCCCAGCTCGGCCACGGCCTTGGTGACGTGGTTGTACGGAACGTGGATCAGTTCGGCGATCTGCCGGGTGGTCAGCTGGCCGACACCGTGCGCGCCAAGCACCATCAAGGTGCGCAGGCACACGTCGGTATAGGCGCTGAGTCTCATTGCTGATCCATCACTAGGTCCGGGCCGCTGGGCGGGGGCCGGTGGCTACTGGGCGTCCGGGGCGAACAGCGACATGTCCGCCGGTTCGGCCACCGGGTCCTCGAAGTGCCAGGTGCCGCCGGGCTCATCGGGCATGGTGTAGGGCTGGACAATTGCCAGGGCGGCGCCGGCCTTGTGCTCGGCCACCACATGGATCGCGTCGCGGTTGTCCTCGGCCAGCAGCACATCGGAGGTGATGGCCACGGCCGCGAAGTTCGCGCCCTCCTGGTTCAGCACCTGAACCAGGTCCGCGGCCATGGCCTCGGTGTCGATATCGGCTTCCGGGTCATCGGGGTTCTCGGTCGGCGGCACCGCCAGTAGACGCAGCTCCGGCTCCTCGGCCCCGCTCCGCGGTTCCAGGCCGATCGCGAAGGGCAGGAAGACGCCCTGCTCCTCCAGTTGCTCGCGAGCAACACCCAACGCCGTACCCAGCACCTTGTTCAGGGCTTCCTTGACCGAGTCATCGAGTTCGTCAAAATTCATGGTCTCGTCCTCTATTTCCTCGTCCACTTGCTTCGTTTCGGTCGCTTACTTCGTTTTGGCGTTTTCCCGCACAATGCCCAGCACGGTGTCCCGGATGGGGGTGATCACCGAGGCCTGCGCCCCCTCGCCGTTGAATCGCAGGTACGGTTCGGTGTTGGAGGGACGCAGGTTGATCCACCAGCTACCATCCTGCGCGCTGATGGTGGTTCCATCAAGGCGCTGCACCACCACCGGCTGGCCGGCGAAATGCTCCAGCACCCGGTCCACGGCCCCCTGCTTGTCCTCCACCTCGGAGTTGATCTCCCCGGTGGCGGTGTAGGGCTCGTATTCCGCGCCGAATTCTGACAATGGTAGCGGCTGGGAACCCAGGGCCGCCAATACGTGCATGGCCGCCAGCATCCCGGTGTCGGCGTTGAAGAAGTCCCGGAAGTAGTAGTGCGCCGAGTGCTCGCCGCCGAAGACCGCGCCCTGGCGGGCCATCTCGGCCTTGATGAAGGAGTGGCCCACCCGGGTCATCACCGGCTTGCCCCCGGCCCGGGTCACGAACTCCGGGACCGCCTTGGAGGTGATCAGGTTGTGGATGATGGTCGGGGTCTGTTCCCCGTCCTTTTGGACGCGGGCGATTTCACGCACCGCCACCAGCGCGGTGATGGCCGAGGGGGAGAGCGGTTCGCCCTTTTCGTCAATGACGAAGCAGCGGTCCGCGTCCCCGTCGAAGGCCAAGCCCATGTCCGCACCGTGCTGGAGCACCGCGGCCTGCAGGTCCCTCAGGTTCTCCGGCTCCAGCGGGTTGGCCGGATGGTTCGGGAAGGTGCCATCCAGCTCAAAGTACAGGTCAATGATCTCCAGCGGCAGGCCGGGCAGCACCGCATCTCCCAGCACGGCCGGGGTGGTCATCCCGGCCATCCCGTTGCCGGCATCCACCACGATCTTCAGCGGGCGGATCTGGGACAGGTCCACCAGCTCACGCAGGTAGGCGGCGTAGTCGCCCAGCACGTCCAGTTCGCTGATCGTGCCCTGGGGAGCGTCCCCGGAGACCGGCAGGCCCTCATCGAGGTACCCCTGGGCCACGTCACGGATGTCATACAGCCCGGTCTCGGAGGAGATCGGCACGGCCCCGGCCTTGGACATCTTGATGCCGTTGTACTGGGCCGGGTTGTGGCTGGCGGTGAAGACCACCCCGGCCGCGTTGTGCTTGCCGGCGGCGAAGTACAGCTCGTCGGTGGAGATCAAGCCGAGCATCTTCACGTTGGCCCCGCGGTAGGTCGCCCCGCGGGCGAAGGCCTGGCAAAAGTCTGCGCTGGAAGGACGCATGTCCCCGCCCACCAGGACCTCGCGTCCGCCTAGTCCCAAAACATCCACGAACGCTGCGCCAATGGCTTCCACGGCTTCCTCGTTGATGGTCTGTCCCACCACGCCGCGCACGTCGTACGCCTTGAAGCACTGCTTAAGATCAATCTCTGCACTCACGCACCTCACACTACCGGGATGCCGGGCCCAATGCCCTGTCCTGGGGCGGTACGGGCATAGGAGTTCGCTAACAGTTTCGCCGTGGGCAGGACCGTGCGCACGCCGGTGCCCGGGCAGAAGCGCAAAAGGTCGGAGGCTGCTGGAATACTGGGGGCATGGCGCAGCTACAGCAGACCGAATTAAAGGAACTGGCACTGGAGAAGCTGCGGGCGCTGGTCCAGCACCCGCAGGCCGAGTTCCATCCCGGACAGTTCGAGGCGATCTCCGCCCTGGTTGCCCAGCAGCGCCGCGCCCTGGTGGTGCAGCGCACCGGCTGGGGCAAGTCGGCGGTCTACTTCGTTTCCTCCCTGCTGCTGCGGGCCATGGGCCGCGGGCCGACCCTGATCGTCTCCCCGCTCCTGGCGCTGATGCGCGACCAGGTCGCCGCCGCGGAGCGGGCCGGGGTGCGTGCCGCGGCGATCAACTCGGCCAACGTCCTGGAATGGCGTGAAATCCTGGACCAGCTGCAGCGTGACGAGCTGGACGTGCTGCTGGTCTCCCCGGAGCGGCTGAACAACCCCTCCTTCCGGGAACACCAGTTGCCGGTGCTGATCCAGCGCATGGGCCTGTTGGTGATCGACGAGGCGCACTGCATCTCCGACTGGGGGCATGACTTCCGCCCGGACTACCGTCGCATCCGGGACCTGATTTCCCGTCTGCCGCAGGGGCTGCCGGTGTTGGCCACCACCGCCACCGCCAACTCGCGCGTGGTGCAGGACGTGGCCGAGCAGCTGGCGGTGGGCGGTCAGGAGGTGTTTACGCTGCGCGGCACCCTGGCCCGCGACTCGCTGCGCCTTGGAGTGCTCAAGCTCGCCTCCCCGCGCATGCGCCTGGCCTGGCTGCTGAGCCACATTGAGGACTTCCAGGGCTCCGGGATCATCTACACGCTCACCGTCTCGGCGGCCGAGGACATTGCCCGGATGCTGCGCGAAGCCGGGCACGAGGTCGCGGCCTACACCGGGCGCACGGACCTGGAGCAGCGCGAGCGGCTGGAGGCGGCGCTGAAGGCCAATCAGGTCAAGGCGCTGGTGGCCACCAGCGCGCTGGGCATGGGCTTTGACAAGCCGGACCTGGGCTTCGTGATCCACGTGGGCGCGCCCAGTTCCCCGGTGGCCTACTACCAGCAGGTGGGCCGCGCCGGACGCGGCAGCATCAACGCGGACGTGCTGCTGCTGCCCGGAGTGGAGGACGCCGAGATCTGGGAGTACTTCGCCACCAGCTCGATGCCCGACGAACAGCGGGCCGGGCAGGTGCTCTCCACGCTGGCCGCGGCCGACGGCCCCATGAGTGTGCCGGCCCTGGAAAGCGCCGTAAACCTGCGACGCACCCCGCTGGAGCTGCTGCTGAAGGTACTGGCCGTGGACGGGGCGGTGGAAAGGGTGGCCGGCGGCTGGATGCGCACCGACATGCCCTGGTCCTATGACGCCGAACGCTACCGCCGGGTCGCCCAGAGCCGGGTGCATGAACAGAACCTGATGAAGGACTATGAGAACACCACCGGCTGCCGGATGGAGTTCTTGACCCGCACCCTGGATGACCCGCAGTCCGAACCGTGTGGACGGTGCGACCGCTGCGCCGGGCCCTGGTATGACGATCACATCCCGGACACCGCGAAGGACTCCGCGCAGGCGGCCCTGGGCCGCGTAGGGGTGCCGATCGAACCCCGTAAGGCCTACCCGTCCGGGATGGACCGGCTGGGGCATTCGCTCAAGGGCAAGATCCCGGTCGACGAACAGGTCCAGGAGGGCCGGGCCCTGGCCAGGCTGACCGACCTGGGCTGGGGCAACCGGCTGCGCCAACTGTTCGCCGATCCCACCGACGCACCAATCAATGACGCCCTGCTGCAGGCCTGCGTGAAGGTGCTGGCCGAATGGGACTGGCAGACCCGGCCCGTCGGGGTGGTGGCGATGCCCTCGCGGGCCCGTCCCCAGCTGGTCGGCTCCCTGGCCTACCGCCTGGCCGAACTGGGCCAGCTGCGCTACCTGGGTCAGCTGCAGTACCGCACCGCCCCGGCCGAGGGGGGAGCCGGAGGCAACTCGGCGTTCCGGGTGGCCGAGGTGGCCGATGCCTTTGACATTCCCGCGGACATGGAGGCCCTGCTCTCCTCGGCGCCGGGACCGGTGCTGTTGGTCGATGACCTGTGCGATTCGCGCTGGTCACTGGCGATGGCGGGCCGTGCCTTGCGGATTGCGGGAGCTCCCGGTGTATTGCCTTTCACTTTGGGCATAGCCGGGTGAACGGGCAGGGAAAGGAAGTACGCTGGAAGCATGGAAATCCTCATCTGGCTCGTCGTGGTCATCTTTGTCCTGGTAGCGGGGTTCTTCTGGCTGCAGTCCGTGCGCAAGCGCAATATGGAGCAGATCTCCCAGTCGGTTAGCCGTGAAGCTGCCCAGGCTGCCGCGGCCAAGCTGGATGAGGAATCACGCAAGTCGATCTACCGGGACCTGGCCAAGGGGGATGTCATGGCCGCGGTGCAGAAGTACCGTGCCAAGACCGGAGCCAGCGTAAAGGAATGCGTGATCGCCGTGCGCAGCCTTGACGCCTACCCGCAGGCCGGTGGCCCCGCATCGATTCCGGAGCTGGATGCCGAACCGCACCAGGATAGTTCGGATCTGCCCCCGGCGGCGCGCGACGTGGCCGTGGCTGAAGCCCCCAAGGATGGAAGCGACCAGGACGCAAACGCCGAAGACTTGCCGGGTTCGAAGGAACCCGCCGCTGATTTGCCGGGTGATGACACCGGGGCGGGCATCGAGGTGCCGCGCACTGCGGATACCGGGGACATCCAGTCGCTGCCCGATGATGAAACTTGGGTGGTGCCCACCGAATGGAACGAAAAATTTGGATCGGATCGCACCCCCAGTTCCACTCATTTCAAGCTGGCCTACGAGGTGGATGGCGAACAGCATGAGTTCTCCAGCGAGAAGCTGCCGCCGAACGAGTACGACCAGCTCTTCTCGATGTTGCGCGACGGCGATACGGCCGGGGCAGCCCAGATCCTGCACGACCACACCATGCTTCCGGTGGAGGATTTGGAGCGCATGATCGCCACTTCACCGATGGCCGGGGGAGAGGGCACCGGGAACGTGGCCGACTTCCGTTTTGAGGGGCAGGGCCCGGACGGCCCGGTCTACTTTGACGCCGCGGACCTGCCGGAATCAGAACGCGAGGAGCTCTTTGACGCGATCGCGCGCACCGACCTGGAAAAGATGAGTTCCATCATCGTCAAGCACACCTCACTGCCCGCGGACATAGTCCAGAACATGCTCCGTTCCTTCGTCAAGCGTGAGGAATAGACGCGCATTCACGGTGGCAGATAACTTCTGGAACATCTTCTTGGAGTTTCATGTGAGTCACCGATTTCCGGTTGCAGGCCCATAGCGCCCTCACTAGCGTCGTACATATCAACGCACCGCACGGTGTGTGAGATCGCTACGGAAAGGGGAAGTACATGGGACTCGGAGATAAGATCAAGAACCAGGCCCAGGACCTCTCGGGCAAGGCCAAGGAAAAGCTCGGCGATGCGACTGATAACCAGGACATGCAGGCCGAGGGTCTGAAGGACCAGGCCGGCGCCAAGGCCAAGAAGGCCGGCGAAGAGGTCAAGGACGCGGCACACGACGTGAAGCGTGACCTGAAGTAAACCAGTATTAACTTTTGAACCGGTGGGGCCGGAGTCGACCAAGGGGTCGGTTCCGGCCCCACCGCTGTTTACCGGCGGAAATCGTCATAGATCTGCAGCGCATTCAACGGACGGGTAAAGCTGAACGAGAGTGAATGCCTGCTGCAGCCCAGCGTGCACTAGGAAAATCAAACCTGTCAGAGGCTTGAGACCTACCTCGCAGGATCTGTGAAATGCATCTTGGCAAACGAAAAACCCCCTAGTTTACTAGGGGGTTTTTGGCGGACACGGGGGGATTTGAACCCCCGGTCGAGTTTAACCCCGACCCTTCATTAGCAGTGAAGTCCATTCGGCCGCTCTGGCACGTGTCCATCCGCTGTTTCCAGCAAAATAAAGCTTATCGAAATTGCTGGCTGGAAACAAAACGGCCGCACGCTACTGTATCGCACGCCATAGGAACTCGTAGCTGGTGGCCAACATGCGGGCGGTAGACGCATTGTCGGTGGAACCGGCATGACCTCCGTCTTCCGGCTCGTGGTAACGCGTGGAGGAGATCCCCTTCTCCAGCATGCGAGCTGCCATCTTGCGTGCCTGTACGGGGCCAACCCGGTCATCGGTCGTCGTCGTCCAGATCAGGGACTTCGGATAGTCTTGCTCCGGATGCGGCTGATCATCCAGCCGGTGCAGCGGTGAGAAGGTACGCACGTATTCCCATTGTTCCGGAATCTCCGGGTCTCCGTACTCGGCTATCCAGGAGTGGCCGGCCGAAAGCCGGGTGTAGCGCTTCATGTCCAGCAGGGGAACACCGCAGGAGATGGCGCCGAAGAGCTGGGGGTACCCGGTGATCATATTGCCCATGAGCAATCCGCCATTGGAACGCCCGGTTGCGGCAAGGTGCGAACGGCTGGTGACCTTTCGTGCCACCAAGTCCTCGGCAATGGCCGCAAAGTCTTCATACGCGCGGTGACGGTTCTGCTGCAAGGCCGCACGGTGCCACTTCGGGCCGTACTCGCCCCCGCCACGGATGTTGGTCAACACGTACACGGCGCGGCGTCCCTGCGCAGTGCGGCGATTCAACCATGCGGTGCCCAGGGACGGGCTGTAGCCCGGGGTGAGACTGACCTGGAACCCTCCATAGCCGTCCATCAGTACCGGGTTCTTTCCGTCCAGCACCAACTGCTCATCAGCGACCTGGAAATACGGCACCCGGGTGCCGTCCGCGGATACCGCGAAATGCTGGGTCACGCTCAATCCGGCGGAATCAAAGCGCTCCGGTGAGCGCTTGATGACCTCGGCCTGCTCGCCAACTCGTCCGCGCAGCAAGGTGGTGGGCTGGGTGAAACCGGTGACGGTCATCCAGTAGTCCTCACCGGCCTGCTCATCCTCGTCATCCACGGCGCTGACCGACACGGAGAGGAAGTCACCCTGAACCGGCAGGGTACTGCTCGCAAACCCGGAATCCAGGTCGACAACCTGTACTTCGCTGGCCACATCCCGCAGGAGCGTGATCAGCAGGTGGCCTGCCGTGAAGGAGAAGGACTCAAGCGAGGTGTGCTCATCCGGGGTGAAGACCAGGGTGCCCGGATCGCCGGAATCAAGGAAGCTGGACAGTTCGGTGATGGCCAATGCTCCGGCCGGTACGACCGTGCCCTGCTGGTTCCAGTCGGTCTGTGGCGCGAAAAGCACCCATTGGCGGTGCAACAGGACCCGAACATCGGTGGGAACCTTGACGATCTGGTGGGTATCATCCCAAATCACCCCGGTCACCGAGTTGTAGAAGTCGATGGCGTCGGTGGTGACAATGCGTTCAAAACCCGGTGTCGAATCGAAATGTGCCCAGCCGCCCACGTGTTCCACGTCGACTTCGAAAATGGTCTCGGCCGCCGCCAGCTGCTGTCCGCGCTTCAACCGGCGTGTGCAGCGGGCGTAGGTGGAACGGGTCGTATCCTGTTCGTTGGTCGCGCTGGCCACCAAGATGGTGTCCTCATCCACCCAGGAGACCGAGGTCTTGGCCACCGGCAGCTCAAATCCGTCCGGCACGAACTCCAAGGATGCCAGGTCGAATTCCCGGATCATCACCTGGTCCCCGCCATCGGGGCTCATCCGGATCAGGGCGCGTCGGTACGGCTCGCCCGCCCCGGGGCGCAGCAGCTGTGCGCCGGCGAAATGCCGGTCCTGTTCCTGATTCCGCGCGTAGTCGTCAAAGTCGATCAGCACCTGCCATCGAGGGTTGGAGCTGCGGTAGGACTGCCAGTCGGTGCGCCGCCATACGCCCAAGCGGTGATCGGCGTCCCGCCAGAAGTTGTAGTAGTACTCGCCCCGCTTGGTGACCATGGGGATCTTGTCGGTGGCGTCCAGTACCTGCTGGATCCGTTGCGCGGTGGCCTCGAAGTTGGCGTCATAGAGCTCGCCTTCGGTGACGGCGTTCTGTTTCCGGACCCATTCAAGGGCCTTCTCGTCATGGATTCCCTCAAGCCAGTCAAGGGATTCGGTGTGATCAACGGGCGGTTGCTGGGTTGCGCTTCGGTCCATGTGCCCCAGTCTAGGCCGGAAACAGAATAATCTTGGAGGGTGAGTACCCAACGAGATGACACCAAAGCAACGTTCGCAGTAGCCATTATTGGCGCCGGCCCCCGCGGCACCAGCACGGTCGAGCGCCTTGCCAGCATGGTGGCCAACACCGGCCGGCTGGCTGTGCAACTGCGTGTCATTGTGCTTGATGCCTACCGGCCAGGCTCTGGACATGTGTGGGACTCAAGCCAGTCACCCAATTTCTGGATGAATACGCCCGCTTCCTTTCCCACTGTCGCCCCTGACCGGCAGGACAGCGAACCGGGACTCAGCTTTGCCCAGTTCGTGCAGCGCCATGGGGACGGTGCCAACCTGAGCCAGGGGCAGCAAGCCGAACTGCAGAACACCTCATCGGGGACCTACCCCACCCGCGCCCTGTACGGCCGGTATCTTGAGCATGTCTACGACCGGTGCGCGGCGGTACTCACCGGGCACCCGGATGTTGACTACGAATTCATCCGCGGTGAAGTGGTGGCGGTGGATCCCCGCGAGGCCACCTACCGGGTGAGCTATGAAACCCCCGGGAGCGACCAGCGGCACGAGTTGTGGGCCGATGCGGTGGTGCTGGCCCTGGGGCACCAGGCAGCGGACCTGAACCCGCAGCAGAAGGTGCTGGCAGAGCAGGCCCAACAGGCCGGGGCCACCTATATTGGCCCGAGCATCCCGCTGGATGTGGACTACTCGAAGTTCTCCGCCGGCAAGCCCGCACTGCTGCGTGGGATGGGCCTGAACTTCTTCGACGCCATGGCCGAACTGACGATCGGCCGCGGAGGGCAGTTCCGTGAGGTTTCCCAGGTACCCGGCGAGCGCTTTGACTACCTGCCCTCCGGGAAGGAGCCGGTACTGGTTGCCGCTTCCCGGCGCGGCACCCCCTACTGGGGCAAACCCTTGACGGATCGGTTCATCCCCGAGGACATCACGCTGCATTACCTGCAGGCCGAGGAGCTGATGCAGCAGGTGGCCGAAGCCCGGGGAAACAACCCCGAGGCCACTTTGGTGTTCAGCCGGGACATCTGGCCGCTGCTGCATCGGGACATCCTCTGGGCCTATTACAGCCAGTGTGCACGGGAGCACGAGGCGCAGCTGCCCATCCCGGCCGAGCAGTTCCTCTCCCATGTGGCCGAAATCCTGGACGCCGAACACCACGAGGGCACCCAGGTGTGGTTGGCTGCGCTGCGTGACTTCATCACCGGCTTCCCCATGATCCAGTGGCTGGATGTGCCGGGGCTGGCCCACCCCTTTGAGGAGATCGGCTTCCCCTCGCACGAGCACTACCAGCAGGCGGTGCGCCAGTACCTGCGGCATAACGCGCACTGCAGTGCGCGCGGCATGCAGGACCCGCTCTCCTGGGCGGTGCTGACCATGAACGCCGGACGGATGGTCGTCAAGGACCTGATCGCCCAGGGCCTGATAGACCAGCAGTCGAAGATCGAGGAAATCCAGGGACGCTTCGAACCGCTGGTGGAGGGAATGGCCTCGGGTCCTCCGTTGGAACGCATCGAACAGCTGTTGGCGCTTTCCCGTGCTGGACTCGTGTCCTTCGCTGGACCAGAACCGCGGTTTGAATTCGATGCGCTCGCCGGGGAATTCACCGTCTCATCCCCCTGGGTGGACAGCGAGGGGTACACCGCCCGGCTGTTGTGCGAATCGATGATGCCAGCCAACCGCGTGTTGCAGAACAACACCCGGCTAATGCGACAGCTGCTGGGGGACCGGGTGGCCCGGGCCTTCCGCTGGCAGAACGCGGATGGGGAACTGATCCCGGGGTCCGGCTTCGACGTGGTCGGTGAGCCCTACCGGCTGGTGGCCGGTGACGGCACCGTGCACCGCGGCATCTTCGTGCTGGGGCTGCAGCTGTCCTCCGTGCAGTGGGGGACCGCGATTGCCGCGCAGTCCGGGGATGTGGAAGACCCGGCGGCGCGCACGCTGGGAGATGCGCACCTGGTGGTCAACGAGCTGGCACGCCTGAGCGGGCTGGGGATCTCCCACCTGTCACTGCGGCGCTCGCAGCAGGGCGCCGAAGTCGGCGTGGGTGCCGGCCCGGACTACGACTAGCACCTGATCCCGGTCTTGTGCCGCCGGCGGCGCTGCCCCGCCCGGCCCGGGCGTGGGAACACAAAAACCCCTTGCCATTCCATGTAAGAAGGAAGGCAAGGGGTTTTTCCCTGTGCGGATGGTAAGAGATTCGAACTCTTGGTACGGGGTTACCGCACACTGGTTTTCAAGACCAGCTCCTTCGGCCGCTCGGACAACCATCCAACCGGAACGAGTATACGCTATCGGCAAGACCTGAAAGGAATCGTTGACTATGTCCCACACCATGCAGGCCTACATTTACTCACAGCCCGGGGGACCGGAAGTTCTGGAGAAAGTCGAACGCGGCAAACCGGTGCCGGGGGCCGGGGAAGTGCTGATCAAGGTCGCTGCCTTTGGCCTGAATCGTGCCGACGTGCAGCAGCGGATCGGGGTCTACCCGCCGCCCCCAGGCGCCAGCGACATCCCGGGCCTGGAGGTGGCCGGCACCATCGAGGCGCTGGGCCCCGACGTGGAACGCTGGGCCACCGGAGACCGGGTCGCCGCGCTGCTGGCCTCCGGAGGCTACGCCGAATACGTGACCGCACCGGCCGAGGTGCTTTTCCCGGTTCCCCAGGACATGGACCTGAGCCAGGCCGCCGGGCTGCCGGAGGTCGCCTCGACCGTGGTCTCGAACATCTTCGACCAGGGCGAACTGCGCTCCGGGCAGACCATCCTGATCCACGGCGGCGCCGGCGGCATCGGCTCCATGGCGATCCAGCTGGCCAAGGCGGCGGGGGCACGGGTGCTGGTCACCGCCTCCAGCGCCCAAAAACTGGCCTACTGCACCGAACTGGGTGCGGATGCGGGAATCAACTACGCCACCGAGGACGTGCTCACCCGGGTCAAGGAACTGACCGAGGACACCGGGGTGGATCTCATCCTGGACGTAGTGGGCGCGAAGTACCTGGCCATGAACCTCAAGGCGCTCGCCGTGGGCGGACGGCTGGTGATCATTGGGCTGCAGGGTGGGCGCAAGGCCGAAGCCGACCTGGGGCTGATGCTCTCCAAGCGGCTGCGCATCATTGCCACCACGCTGCGTTCCCGACCGCTGGAGGAGAAGGCCGGGATCGTGCACCGCACCGTCCAGCGGCTTACCCCGCTGCTGCAGGACCGGTCACTGGAACTGAATGTGGAGCGCAGCTTTGGTTTTGACGAGCTGGCCGCCGCCCACGAGTACTTCGACTCCGGAGAGCACAAGGGAAAGATTGTCGTAACGCTGCACTAGGCCAGCGGCCCGGTGGGAGTAGTGTGGATTTGTTTACATCTGGGTGACCCGCTTCATAGCATGGGGTCACCCAGATCACGGGGCACATCATCACCGCACCCTCTCGAAAGGTAAGTTGCCATGAGTCGCAGTCATACATTGCCGCCGGCAGCGGTCGATCCGCAAGTGGCCGAGCGCGAGGAGAACCGCTGGACCCCGACGCGGATCATTATCTGGGTGGCGATCGCGCTGCTGGGGGCCGTGGCCTGGTCCGTCCTGGCCTTCTCCCGCGGCGAGACCATCAACGCCATCTGGTTCGTGTTCGCCGCGGTGGCCACCTACCTGATTGCCTACCGCTTCTACGCCAAGTTCATCGAACGCAAGATCGCCAAACCCGATGACCACCGCGCCACCCCGGCCGAATACCTGAACAACGGCCGGGACTTCGTGCCCACCGACCGCCGGGTGCTCTTTGGCCACCACTTTGCCGCGATCGCCGGCGCCGGTCCGCTGGTCGGCCCGGTGCTCGCCGCGCAGATGGGCTACCTGCCCGGAACCATCTGGATCATCGTTGGCGTGGTGCTGGCCGGAGCGGTGCAGGACTACCTGGTGCTGTTCTTCTCCATGCGCCGCGGCGGCCGCTCACTGGGCCAGATGGCCCGCGAGGAACTCGGCGTCATCGGCGGCACCGCCGCCCTGATCGCCACCCTGGCCATCATGATCATCATCGTCGCCATCCTGGCGCTGGTCGTGGTCAACGCGCTGGGTGAATCGGCCTGGGGCGTCTACTCGGTGGGCCTGACCATTCCGATCGCCCTGTTCATGGGCATCTACCTGCGCTTCATCCGCCCGGGCAAGGTGCTGGAAGTGTCCATCATCGGTTTCGTGCTGCTGATGTTCGCCATCATCTCCGGACGCTGGATCGCCGAAACCCCGTGGGGTGCCGAGTTCTTCCACATGGAACGCACCACCATCGCCTGGGCCATCATCATCTACGGCTTCATCGCCGCGATCCTCCCGGTCTGGCTGCTGCTGGCCCCGCGCGACTACCTGTCCACGTTCATGAAAATCGGTGTGATCGCCCTGCTGGCGATCGCGATCATTGTGGTGCGCCCGGAAATCAACGTCCCGGCGGTGTCCGAGTTTGCCTCCCGTTCCGATGGGCCGGTGGTGGCCGGCAGCCTGTTCCCGTTCCTGTTCGTCACCATTGCCTGTGGCGCGCTCTCCGGGTTCCACGCCCTGATCGCCTCGGGCACCACCCCGAAGCTGGTGGAGAAGGAAAAGCAGACCCGCTTCCTGGGCTACGGCGGCATGCTGATGGAATCCTTCGTGGCCATCATGGCCCTGGTCGCCGCAATCTCCATCGACCGCGGCATCTACTTCGCCATGAACGCCTCCTCCGCCGCCACCGGCGGCACCGTGGAAACCGCGGTGGCGTTCGTGAACTCGCTGGGGCTTTCCGGGGTGCATCTGGAGCCCGGAACGCTGACCGACCTGGCCAACCACGTCGGGGAGGAGTCGGTGGTTTCACGCACCGGCGGCGCCCCGACCCTGGCGGTGGGCATTGCCACGATCATGCACCAGTGGTTCGGCGGGACCGCGATGATGGGCTTCTGGTACCACTTCGCGATCATGTTCGAGGCCCTGTTCATCCTCACCGCGGTGGACGCCGGAACCCGTGTGGCCCGCTTCATGCTGCAGGACACCATCGGCAACTTCGTCCCGAAGTTCAAGGACACCTCGTGGCGTCCCGGGGCGTGGCTGTGTACCGCGATCATGGTCGCCGGCTGGGGGTACATCCTGATCCTCGGGGTCACCGACCCGCTGGGCGGGATCAACACATTCTTCCCGCTGTTTGGCATCTCCAACCAGCTGCTGGCGGCGATTGCCCTGGCGATCGTGATGACCATCGTGGCCAAGCGCGGAAACTTCAAGCACCTCTGGGTGGTCGTGCTGCCGCTGGCGTTCACCGTCGTGATCACGTTCGTTGCCAGCTGGCAGAAGATCTTCTCCACCGACGTGAAGGTCGGCTACTTCGCCAACCACAACGCCTACAAGGAAGCGTTGGCCAACGGGGAAACCAGCCTGGGCAGCACCAAGAGCGTGGAGGCCATGGAGGCGGTCGTGCGCAACACCGGCGTGCAGGGCTGGCTCTCGGTGGCGTTCCTGCTGCTTTCGGTCATCGTGATCGTAGCCGCGATCATCGCCACCGTGCGTGCCCGGAACCTCAACGCGGCCGATGACACCGAGGACCCGTACGTGGAATCCAAGATCTATGCACCGCAGGGCATTGTCTCCCTGGCGGCGGAGAAGGAACTGGAGGCGAAGTGGAAGGACTACCACGAGGCCACCGGCACCACCCCGGCCGCGGGGCACTAGGGGAGGGGAACATGGGATTCGTCCAGGGCCTGTCCAAGGCCAAGAAGTTCGTCGACGGGGTGTTGGGCGCCGACAAGTACCAGCACTACCTGGAACACCACCGGCGCCAGCATCCGGGCGAGGAACCGATGAACGAACGGGAGTTCTGGAAGAACTACACCGACTGGCAGGAGCGCAACCCGCAGGGACGCTGCTGCTAGGAACCCGGTCCGGGCACCCTAATCGCAGCGGGCAGTGGCCGCCGCATCCGTCACGGATGCGGCGGCCACTGCCGGTGGTGGGCTGGTCTGCGAATCCCGGTACTCTTAAACCGGTACCAGAGCACAGGAAGGCAACCACGAGCTCATGGCTTTCTTTTCCCGGCTGCGCCAAACCCGCGCCGCCAACCGCGACCTCGGGCAGGGGGTGTGGCGTCGCGCCCACGACCGGTTCAACCGTTCGCTGGACCGGGTGTTCCAGGTGGTGGAGGGAATCGGCAACGACGAGCTGCACAACCAGCTGATGGCTTGCGCCAATGAACTGGCCGACCTGCAGCCGCGGGTGCGCGTGGTGTGCACCCAGGCCCAGAAGCTGACTCCCAGTGAAGAAGAATTCGTGCCCGAACGCACCTTTGACGTGCACCGGGCCCTGACCAAGGCCGCCAATGACCTGGCCACCAGTGCCCAGGTGCTGGCGATGACCCGGCTGCAGGCCGAAGCCGGCAGCGATATCAGCAACTTCGCGGTGCGCACCCGCGTGCAAATCGTTGTCGAAGGAGTCCGGGCCGCTGAGGCAGCCCTGGAAAAAGTGCGCGACTGACCCGTTTTCCGGTTTCCCCGCACCCGGTGCGCACACTAGATTGGGAACATGAGTAGACAAGTTCCACAAGTCACGTTCCTGGACGGAAATTCCATTGACCAGCTGGGCTTCGGTGTCTGGCAGATTCCCGATGAGCAGGTTGCGCCGGTGCTCGCCGCGGCACTGAAGGCCGGTTACCGGCACATCGACACCGCTGCGATCTACGGCAACGAGGCAGGAGTGGGCCGCGCGATCGCAGAGAGCGGGCTGGAACGCTCGGAGCTGTTCATCACCACCAAGGTCTGGAACTCGGAGCAGGGCTACGACAAGACCCTGGCCGCCTTTGATGCCTCGCTGCAGAAGCTGGGCACCGACTATGTGGATCTGTACCTGATCCACTGGCTGCAGCCCAAGCGCCAACTGTACGTGGATACCTGGAAGGCCCTGGTCCAGCTGAAGGAATCGGGCCGGGCCCGCTCCATCGGCGTCGCCAACTTCACCATTGAGGCGCTCGAGGAGCTGCATGAAGCCACCGGTGTCCGCCCGGTGATCAACCAGGTCGAAACCCACCCGTACTTCCCGCAGCATGAACTGCGCGCCTACGAGAAGGAACACGGGATCATCCACGAATCCTGGTCGCCGCTGGGGCAGGGCGGCGAGCTGCTCAAGGACCCGGTGCTCGTTGAGATTGCCGAGAAGCACGCGGCCAGTACCGCCCAGGTCGTCATCGCCTGGCACCTGGCCTTGGGCAACGTGGTGATCCCCAAGTCGGTCACCGAATCGCGGATCGTTGAGAACTTCGCGGCGCTGGGTGTGAACCTGGACGCCGAGGACCTGGAAAAGATCGCCGGCCTGGACCGCGGGGCCGAAGGGCGAATCGCCTCGGATCCGGCAACCGCCGACTTCGCCTAGAACCCGCGTGGCACGGCGGCTGGCCCTGCCTCTGGTGGGGCCAGCCGCTGCGCTCTAGACTGGCGTTGTCCTTTCGCCGACGCAGATGGAGCGAACATGAGCGCAGAGCAGTTCCCCGAGCCCGTCATCGAGGATCACCCGCTGGTGCACCTGGCGCTGATCCGCAAGACCCTGGGGTTTGACGAGATTAGGGCGTTCTATGACGCCAGTTTTCCCCAATTGTTTGCCGCGTTGCAGGACAGCGGCCGCCGGCTGGTGGGCGCGCCGCTGGGTATTACCTACGGCACCCCTGGCCATCTGATTGACTTGGCCGTGGCGTTGCCGTTGGATGCCCCGCTGGGTTCCGTGCAACCCGTGGTGGGCGCAATCCTGCCGGCCGCCCGTACGGCCACCCTGGTGGTGCAGGGCGACTACGAACAGTTGGCAGCAGCGCACGCCCATCTGCGCCAATGGGTGCTGGAGCAGGGGCTGAACCCCGCCGAGGTGGCCTGGGAGCAGTACCTGACGCAGCCGAAACCGGACGCCGATCCAGCGCAGAACCTCACAAAGATCGGCCTGGTCTTGGCTGGTTGATCCGAACCCGGCATCATCCGGCGATATCCGTCGCTCCCTGAAACGGCCACCGGCGGCGTCGGCGTAGCCTTGCGGGTACGAAAAACGCCCTTGTCACAATCGCTGGCGATTCTGACAAGGGCGTCTGGCCGAGCCCCCTGCCGGATTTGAACCGGCGACCTGCTCTTTACGGTGCCTATCAACTGGGGTACTTCGTGAGGCCCCGAATGATGGGCCTAAACTAGTGATTGACTTGCCTGAACAGTGAATCTGAACAGTGAATCTGAACAGCGTAGAATGAAACTGAAAGAAACAGAAAATCACTGAGTGGTGGGACGCAAAACTGCCACCAGCTAAAGCGCTGATGGCAGTTTCTTCTGAACGCAGGCTACTTGATCTTCACGCTCGATGAGGTGCGTGATGTGGTTGTGTAGCCTGACTTCTTTCCGGTCACTTTGATAGAAATCTTCTTGCGGCGATCTGCCTTCTTCACCCTGTAAGAGGCCTTTGTTGCCCCCTTGATGCTTTTACCGTTGGCATGCCACTGGTAGCTCAGCTTGGTGCCTTTACTCCACTTGCCGGCAGTCACCTTGAAAGTCTTGCCAGCCTTTGGCTTGCCGAAAATCGATGGCTTGGCGGTCTTGAGCGCACCCGCGGCTACAGCCTTGGTCTGCGAAGAAGTCTTAGAAGTGGTTTTGTAGCCAGCTTTGGTTCCAGTGACTTTGACAGCTAGTTTCTTACGGCGGTCATCGGCCGACGGTGTGTAGGTGCTCTTAGTGGCCCCCTTGATGGTTTTGCCGTTGGCAGTCCACTGGTACTTTAAAGCGGCTCCGCCAGCCCACCTGCCGGTGGAAGTAGTCAGCTTTTTGCCTACCTGCGCGGTGCCAGCAATGGATGGCTTCGATGACTGCAATGTTGCAGGCGCTACCTTCACGCCCTTAGCTTTGATGACCGCTTTCTCATAGCCCACCTTGATGAACTTAGCTTCGACGGTGATCGTCTTGCCGACATGGTTCCTGTTCAGAAGCAAGGTGTCAGTGTTATCAGAGAGCTTCTTGCCGTCGGCATACCAGGTGTACTCAGTCTTGTGGCCGGATGGCCAGCCGGTCTCATAAGCCAAAAGCAGCTGCCCGTTTACGGGATCTCCTGAGATTGTCAGCTTTCCCTCGGAAACGGGAAGGCTAGAGATGATTACAGGTGCTGAAAGCTGAGTGTAGTAGGCTTTGCCGGCCCAGCCGTTCGCTTCGGAGCCGTGATCAGTGTACTTGCTCCTGACCTGAAGGGCTTTACCTGCGTCTTGCTTGTATAGTCGAATAGTCATCGTATTCGGGGTGGTCCGGCTGAGCTTGCCGTCCTTGAACCACTCTTGTTCCACATAGAGTCCGCGGACAAAATCGTACTCCGGCCGAGGCAGGGGCTGCATTCTGGCGGAGATCGTCTGGTTTACGGCGATCGTGCCTCGGATTGTCGGGGCTGGAACTTTAGACCAGTCGCCAACACCTGGGATTGGTGTTGGAGTGATAACAGGCTTCTCAACTGCGGGCTCTTCGACGACTTCGGCAAAGCTCGGTGCCGAACCGAGTATCAGGGCACTTGCAGTTAGCAGTGAGGTGGCTATCCGAAAAGTGCGCTTAGATCTCGAAATCATGAATACCCCAAAAAGATGCGATGACCAGAAACGGCTTAGGTTAAGCCTTTAATAATTTTACTCTGACCTTCCGACTTCTAAGTCCGACACCACATTTGTTTCTCACCTGACGTAGTGACAGGCTCCTGTCGCTGGTGCTCCCAATAATCGACGCGGAAAGTTCTCGCGCCATCTGGGGTGCATTGGGCAACGAAACGGCCCATGCTCTTTCAGATAAATTCTATTGACACGTTTTCGCAGGCGACTAGATAAGGCACAGCGAAACCATGAGGATATTCAAGAAACCACCAGCTGGTTCAGCTCGAGATCGTCGGATCGTTGCCGAAGTCGACGCAAATTTGAGCGGTGAGCCCCGGGAGAGTTCGAAGGAGATTGCGCAGGACATCTTGAGAGTGCATGAGCTGAAATATTCTCAGCCGGAGCCACTGCGGAAGCGCGTCCAGATTGTTAATCTCCTCATGCCGAAGCAGCGCTAGATTTGTGCGACCAATCTTCAAAGATGCGAGTTTAATGCGATCTAGGCCCCGAATTAGCCTATTAGTCCCACGGGAACCTGTTATTCAGGTGCTCAGAAGTTACAAAAAATCCCGGAATCATGCGGATGCACAACTCCGGGATCTTTTCCCATCGAGCCCCCTGCCGGATTTGAACCGGCGACCTGCTCTTTACGAGGGAGCTGCTCTACCCCTGAGCTAAGGAGGCCAAGTGCCACTAGGGCACCAAGTCACTTTATCCGAGTCGCTCTTGGCTCGTCAAAACGCGAGGGCGGCTGGCCGCGTCCTAGCATTTGGTTCCGTCTTCGGGAACCTGTCCATCAATCAGGTACCCGTCCACGGCTTGGGTCACACAGTCATTCGAGCGGCCGTAGGCGGTGTGGCCGTGGCCCTCATAGGTCAGCAGCACCCCACCCTGCAGCTGCTTGGCCAGTGATTCCGACCAGTGGTATGGGGTGGCCGGGTCGCCGGTGGTTCCGATCACCAGAATGTCCCCGGCGCCGTCGGCATGCAGCTCGCCGGGAACCCGGGTCGGCTCGAACGGCCAATCCTCACACCCCAGGGCACCGTAGGAGAGGTACTTGCCCATGATGGGAGCCTGGCGCTGCAGTTCGCTGGCCTCGGCCTCCATCCGCGCCTCGGCCGCGTCCATCGGGTAGTCCAGGCAGGTCACCGCGCCGAAGGCCTCGGTGGTGTTGCCCGTGTAGTTCCCCTCCTCGTCGCGGCCGGCGGACAGGTCGGCGAAGTACTGGATCTGATCCACGTCGCCCTCCAACGCGTCGGCCATCGCCGAGCTGAGCATCGGCCAGGAGGTTGACTCGTAGAGCGGGATGATGAAGCCGTTGATGAAGTCGATGACCGGTACCTTGCGCCCGTCGCTGGCCACCATGGGCTTGGCCTCAAGCTTCTTGAAGAAGTCCTGCAGCTGCTTGTAGGCGTCCTCCGCGGTGCCGGTGAACGGGCAGTCTCCGCTTTCCACGCAGTCTTCCAGCCAGGCCTTGATTTCCTTTTCGAAGCCGACCGCCTGGGCCAGGTCCACCTGGCTGGAGGTGCTCTTTGGATCCATGGCCCCATCCAGCACCATCCGCCCGGCGTGCCCCGGGAACAGGTCGGCGTAGGTGGCGCCGAGGAAGGTGCCGTAGGAGAAGCCCAGGTAGTCCAGCTGCTCATCACCCAGGGCCTCGCGGATGATGTCCATGTCCTTGGCCGCGCTGGCGGTATCCACGTGGCCCAGCAGCTCACCGGTCTTTTCCAGGCAGGAGTCGGCGTACTTCTTGGACTCGGCTCGGATTTCCTCGCGTTCGGCGGGAACCCAGCTGCGCTGGTTCTGCTGGCGCAGTTCGTCCTGTTCGGCGTCGTCCAGGCAGGTGACCGGGGTGCTCTTGCCCACCCCGCGCGGGTCGAAGCCGATGACGTTGTATTCGCGCTGCAGTTCCTTGCTGAACATCAGCGGCACCGAGGACTTGACCAGGTCCAGCCCCGAGCCGCCCGGGCCGCCGGGGTTGACCAGCAGGTTCTTTTCGCTGCCCTGGGCGACGCGGCGGTTCAGTGCCAGGTCGATGGAGCCATCCTGCGGGTTCTCATAGTCCAGCGGCACCTTCAGGGTGGCGCATTCGATGACGCTGCCGCACTTTTCCCACTGCAGCTGCTGCTCGTAGTAGCTCTGCAGCCCCTGGGCCACCGGCTCCGGTTCGGCGCGTTGTTCCGTGGGGGCCGAGCAGCCGCTGACCAGCAGTGCGAGCACCGCGCTGAAGGCCGCGGCGGGGAGCCACCGGCGGTGGCGTGGACGTACGGACACGTGTCACTCCTTGGGTTGGTGAGCGCCGCAGCGCTGGAAAACTATCGTCGGACCGGTTGCAGCAGGGTGGACATCAGTGCCTCCAGGGCCAGCAGCGGGGTGACGTTGGCGGCCAGGCGGCGGCGGGTTTCGTTGATCGCGTCGATCTGGGCGAGGGTTTTCTCGCTGGGCTGGGCAGCGGCGTAGGCGCTGATCTCTTTGCGCCGGTGCTCATTGATCAGCTCCACCCGGGTGCCCAGCTGCAGGGTAAGCACGTCACGGAAAAAAGTGGTCAGGTCGATCAGGGTGCGGTCCAAAGAATCGAAGGTGGCGCGGCGGGAGAAGCGCTTGGCGTCCTCCTCCAGCTGCTTGAAGGCCCCCCGCAGGCCCGGCGGGATGGTTTCCTCCTCGCCCAGCCCGTTCGCGTGGCGCAGCGCCGCGGTGCGTTCGGCCAATGAGGCGCCGGTGGTCGCCTCGGCGTGGTCGGTCGCCAGGGACACCACCTGGGCGGCGGCCGCCATCGCCTGGGGCAGGGTGCGCAGGCGCAGCGGCAGGCTGATGACCTCCTCGCGCCGGGAGCGGGCCTGTTCGTCCCGGGCCAGCATCCGGGCCACCCCAATGTGGGATTGGGAGACGCGGGCGGCGAAGTGGGCCTGCTCCTGGCTCAGCCCGTCCCGGCGCACCAGCAGATCGGCGACCTCATCCACGGAGGGGATGGACAGATTCACCGCGCGGCAGCGGGAGCGGATGGTGACCAGCACATCGGCGGGGGAGGGGGCGCACAGGAACCACAGGGTGCGTGCTGGCGGCTCCTCGATGGCCTTGAGCAGCACATTGGTGGTGCGCTCGGTCATCCGGTCCGCGTCCTCAATGATGATGATCCGCCAGCGCCCGGCCCGCGCGCTTTCCTGGGCGCGGGCGATCAGCTGGCGCACGTCCTCGATCTGGTAGGCGACCTTGTGGGTGGAGATGAAGTCCACATCCGGGTGGGTGCCCTCCAGGACCTGCACGCAGGCGGTGCACTGCCCGCAACCGGCCGGTTGGCGCTCGCACTGCAGGGCCGCGGCGAAGGCCCGGGCCGCGGTGGTGCGCCCGGAACCCGGCGGGCCGGTGAACAGCCAGGCGTGGGTGGGCGCGCCCAGTTCAATCTGGCGCTCGAGCACCTGAATGATGCGCTGCTGTCCGGCCAGCTCGGCAAAGACCGGGCGCATCAGAGCATCGCCTGCACTCGGTTCAGGATCTGGCGGTGCAGCTGTTCGGCGCCGGTGGTGGCGTCAAGGACCAGGTAGCGTTCGGGGGCCGCGCCGGCCAGGGCCAGGAAGCCCTGGCGGATGCGTTCGTGGAAGTCATCGGGTTCGGCTTCCAGCCGGTCGGCGTCCTCCACCCCGCCCCCGGCGGTGACCCGGCGGGCCCGGCCGTCGGCCGCGGAGATGTCCAGCAGGATCGTCAGGTCCGGGACCAGCCCGTCGGTGGCGAACCGGTTCACGGCCGCCACCTGCTCGAACCCCAGACCGCGCCCAATGCCCTGGTAGGCCAGGGAGGAATCCACGAAGCGGTCGGTGACCACGTGGGTGCCCGAACGCAGGTGCGGCAGGATGAACTGGTTGACGTGGGCGGCGCGGGCCGCGGCGTACATCAGCGCCTCGGTGCGTTCATCGATCTGCCCGTGCCCGTGCTCGAGCACCAGGGAGCGCAGCTTCTCCCCGATGTCGGTGCCGCCCGGTTCCCGGGTGATGACCACCGGGGCGCCGCCGCGGGCCAGGGCCTGGTGCAGCAGGCGCAGCTGGGTGGACTTGCCGGCGCCGTCACCGCCTTCAAAGGCAAGGAACAGGCCACGCGCGGAACTGGGGGATGCGGTACTCACCCGTCTAGCCTAACGAAGATCGGGGCGCGGATTGCCCGGCTGGCCGCAGAAGTCGTCACGCTCACTGTGCCCGGCGGTGAAACATGCTGCAATGCTGCTGCTTCGCTTCCCGGCCCGGGCGTAATCTTGGCGCTATGAGCCCAACCAAGACCCCGCACACCGACCCCGAACAGTGGAGCGCCCACACCCTGGCGGTGGCCGGCGCCCGGCCCGAGGCCGTGAACAACGCCCCGGTGAACCATCCGGTGACCTTCACCTCCACCTTCCATTCACAGGCGGTGGCCGGCAGCGGCGACCGGGTCTACGCCCGCTTCGCGAACCCCAGCTGGGACGGGTTTGAGCAGCTGCTGGGCCAGCTGGAGCTTTCCACGCTCCCGGCGCTGGTCTACTCCTCCGGGATGGCGGCGATCGCTGCGGCCCTGTCACTGGTTCCGCGCGGGGGCACCCTGGTGCTGCCGCGGCACTCCTACAACGGTTCGCTCTCGCTGCTGGCCCAGATGGAGGCGGCCGGGGACGTGGTGGTACGCCCGATCGACATCACCGACACCGCCGCCGGCATCGCGGCGCTGCAGGGCGCCGATGCGCTGTGGCTCGAGTCCCCGACCAACCCGATGCTGGAGGTGGCCGAGCTGCCCGTGCTGCTGGCCGCCGCGGCCGAGCACGGTGTGCTCAGCCTGGTGGACAACACGTTCGCCACCCCGCTGCTGCAGCGCCCGCTGGGCCTGGGCGCGGACGTGGTGGTGCATTCGGTGACCAAGTCGCTCTCCGGACATTCCGATGTGGTCCTTGGCGCGGCGGTGACCTCCAACCCGCAGCTGCGGGAGAAGCTGCACGCCTACCGCACCCTGCACGGGGCGATCGCCTCACCCATGGACGTGTTCCTGGCGCTGCGCGGGATGCGCACGCTCTCGGTGCGCCTGGAACGGGCCCAGTCCAACGCCCAGTTCCTGGCCGAACAGCTAGAGGCCCACCCGGCGGTCGGCGCCGTGCGCTACCCCGGCCTGCCCGGGGATCCGGGCCATGGACGGGCCCGGGAGCAAATGGACGGGTTCGGGTCGATCATTGCCCTGGAGGTCGGTGCCGATGCCCCTGCCGCCGACCGGGTGATCGCGGCGCTGCGCCTGATTACCCCGGCCACTTCGCTGGGCGGGGTGGAAACCCTGGCCGAGCGCCGGGCCCGGCACGCCTCCGAGCCGGCCAGCGTGCCGCCGAACCTGATCCGGCTCTCGGTGGGCATCGAGGATCCGCAGGATCTGTGGCGGGACCTGAGCCAGGCGCTGGGGAGCCTGGAAGGCTGAGCCCGCCGCCGTCGGCTGGCTGGTCGGGGTGCCGGTGCGCCAAATGTGTCGTTGCCAATGTGTCCCGGCGCGGGGCCGCGCGGGTAGGCTGGAAACATGCAACTAGCACGCACCATCGAATTCTTTCTGATGTATGCCCTGTCCCTGGTGATCGCGGTCCTGGCGCTGTGGGCGCTGATTGACGCAGTGCGCCACCCCGGGGACCGCTTTGTGGCCGAGGGCAAGCGCACCAAGGGGTTCTGGATGGCGTTGACCGGCGGCAGTGCCTTCATCGCCGTGCTTTCCGTGCTGCCCAACGCGGCCGCGCTCGGCGGCGGATTCCTGCAGCTGATTGCCGCCTGCATCTGCTGCGTCTACCTGGCCGACGTGCGCCCGGCGCTCTCCGGTCGCGGAGGCAACTGGTACAACTACTAACCCGCCGGTCCCTGCGCCCGTTCCGAGGGATGGGCCGGGAGCACCGAGGGGTGACCAACGCCCAGGGTGGGTGCAATGAACCACCGGGGCACGAACCTGCAACGCTAAGATGGGAATCATGAGCCATACTTTGATTTTGCTGCGCCACGGGCAGAGTGAATGGAACGAGAAGAACCTGTTCACCGGGTGGTATGACGTCTCGCTGACCGAGAAGGGCCGCGCCGAGGCCGTGCGCGGCGGCCAGCTGATGGACGAGGCCGGCTACAAGCCGCAGGTCCTGCATACCTCCCTGCTGACCCGTGCCATCGTCACCGCCAACCTGGCGCTGGAGGCCTCCGGGCGTTCCTGGATTCCGGTGCACCGCAGCTGGCGCCTGAACGAACGCCACTATGGGGCGCTGCAGGGCAAGGACAAGGCGCAGACCCTGGCCGAATTCGGCGAGGAGCAGTTCATGCAGTGGCGCCGCAGCTACGACACCCCGCCGCCGGCGCTGGCCGACGACTCGCAGTTCAGCCAGGTCGGCGACGAGCGCTACGCCTCGCTGGGTGATGACGCCCCGCGCACCGAATGCCTCAAGGACGTGCTTGAGCGCATGCTGCCGTACTGGGAGGACTCCATCAAGCCGGATCTGACCGCGGGCAAGACCGTGCTGGTCGCCGCGCACGGCAACTCGCTGCGCGCCCTGGTCAAGCACCTGGACGGCATCAGCGACGAGGACATCGCCGGGCTGAACATTCCCACCGGCATCCCGCTGGTCTACGAACTGGACGAGAACTTCACCCCGGTCACCGCCGGGGGCACCTACCTGGATCCCGAAGCCGCCGCCGAGGCCATCAAGGCAGTGGCCAACCAGGGCCGCAAGTAGGTTCCACGCACTGTAAGACGTGCCACGACCGAAGCGTGAAAGCGCTTCCGACGTGGCACGTCTTTTGCCGTTCCAGTGCCGGCGGGGCCATGGTTGACAGGCTGTGAGCGAAACCTCCCTCCACGATTGTGTTTTTGTCTCATCTATGCTGTAATCTCCTATCTCGAACAGCACAATGGCTCACGTTAGGAATGCAATTCGTGGCAACTGATTACGATGAGGTCCGCCCGGATGTAGCCGAGGCACGTAAGGCTTCACTGGATGCGGTCAAGTCCGCAAACGCCCCCGACGCCAAGAGCGTCGTGCGCGAACTCGACGAAACCGACCACACCGACGGTTTGGAACTGCCCGGTGCTGACTTGTCGAACGAGGAGCTGACCGTCACGGTCGTTCCCGCCAAGGACGACGAGTTCATCTGTGGCTCGTGCTTCCTGGTCCGTCACCGCTCGCAGCTGGTGCGCGAGGAAGGCAACATCGGATTCTGCGTCGAGTGCGAAGGCTAATAGCCGCACTTTTACCAGCTTTCTTCAATCGGCATGTTTCGAAGACCACTTCGAGACATGCCGATGGTGTTTAACGGCCCGGCCGTGCGGGTTCGCGCTCAGCGGGGCAGCCCACCGCGGTCCAGCTGTTCCAGCAGGCGCGGCCGGTTCGCATGGCGGATGCGCACCTGGGCAATGAACTTCCGTGCCCGCGCCGTCTCACCGGTTTTTGCCGCCAGTTCCAGCAATTGGCGCAGCTGGTCGGCGACCTGCGGGTACATGCGCCGGTCGGCATGCAGCAGCTTGGCTTCCACGCTTGATTCCAGCAGGGGCACGGCCCGTTCGGGGGCGAATGGGACAACGGCGCTGATCACCTGATCCAGCAGCGCGTGGCCCGGTTCCTCCAGGCGTCCCAGCTCATCGCAGGCCCGTGCCGGGTCCTGCAGCACCTGCAGGCCAAAACGCACCGCGTCCCGCGGGGAATCGGCGCGCAGGCGCTCAAAGACCATCTGCTCATGTTCCGGCCACTGACCGGCGCCGAGCCGGTAGATTTGTTCGGCCAGCTCATAGCCGCCGTAGCGGTGGAAAAGCTGCAGCCGGGCAGCCAGGGAGCGTTCGGGTTCCAGCCGGTCCAGCAGCTGCAGCCACAAGCGCAGGGCCCCGGCGCGCGGCCGGGATCCGTCGGGCAGATCAACGTGCACGGCGCGGTGGGCGTAGTTCAGTGCGGCACCGGCCAGGCCGGCCTCGTCCAGGGCCTGCGCAATGAGCAGCGGATCTCGGCTTGGCCCGCCATGGCTTTGGACTATCGCCGAGGCGTCGGCTTCCAGGACTGCCAGACGTTGGCGGTTGTACTGCGCCACCCGCTGCACCTGCAGCAGGCGGTCAGCCGCGGCCGCCGGTTGCCGGGAAGCCTGGGCCTGCAGGGACTGCAGGGCACGCTGCAGCCGCTGCTTGTATTGGTTGAGCGCCGGGCCGGGCAGCAGCGCGAGGTAGGCGAAGACGTCCGGCTGCCAGTTCGCCGGGGGCCGACGCAGCTGCTGCTGGAGCAGCCATGGCACCAAGTCGGCAGCCGGGACTCCTGCCTGCACGGCGGCCCGGGCGTGCAGCGGGGCCAGTTCCTGCAGAGCCATCTGGATCAGCCCGTAGTCATCCCCGGAGCGGGCCAGCTCTGCGGTGAGCAGGTCGATGGCCTGGGTGCAGGTTTGGTACACCGGCAGCGCGGGCCCCTCCTGCAGCATTGCGGCCAGCTGCTCGGCGGCATCCAGCAGATCCAGTTCCAGGTCCTGCAGCCACTGACGTGCCGCCGGCCCGCGGGGCGCTGCCGCGGCCCGGCGCAGGTCGAAGCAGTCACGCAGCTGGGCAAGGTCCTGGTCCAGGGCGCTGACCGGGGTGCGGGCCACGGAGTGTGTCCGGGCCATGCTCAGGCCGAGAGTTCGGTGTGCAGCTCGAGCAGTTCGTTGGTGATTTGGGCGAAGACGGACGCGGGGGCCTCGGGTAGCTGGGAGGCCTCGTTGATTTGGCTCAGGGCCTGTTCGGTCAGGTCCCGGGCGTTCTCGCGGTGTCCGCGGTTGGCCAGCGCGCGCAGCAGGGTGATGCCTTCACGGGCTTCGGCTGCGATGCCCTCCGGTTCCCGCAGGGCCGGGCTGATTCCGTCAAAGGTGAAATGCAGCAGGATTCGGGAGAACAGTTCCATCTCTGATTCGTTGCTCATCAATACTCCTTGGCGCAGGCTAGGTCCGTCTCCAGTATGTCATTGACCCGGCGGGCGGCGGCGATGCGCAAATGCCACGGTCCGGCATCCCGTTGGGGAGATGCCGGACCGTGGCATGGTGCTGTCTTGCGTGCCGGGTGGAACCTAGCCCTGGGGCTCCCACTCGCCGGTGACCAGGTAGGTGACCTTGCGTGCCACCGAGACGCCGTGATCACCAAAGCGTTCCAGGTAGCGGCTGGTCAGCGACACGTCCACGGTGGTGGGGGCGTCCTCCTGCCAGCTTTCCTCGGCAATGATCTGGAAGACCGAGGAGTGCAGCTTGTCCAGTTCGCGGTTCAGCTCAATGATCTGGCTGGCGATGGCCAGGTCGCGGGTGTCCAGCAGCCGGCCCAGTTCCCGGGCAATGCGGATGTCCAGCTGGGCCATCTTGCTGAAGGTCTCGGAAATTGCCGAGGGCACCGCCCGCTTGGGGAAGCGCAGGCGCGCCAGCTGGGCCAGGTGCCGGGCCAGGTCGCCCATCCGCTCCAGCGAGGCGCTCATGCGCAGCGAACCGACAATCATGCGCAGGTCGCTGGCTACCGGCCCCTGCAGGGCCAGGGTGTCAATGGCCCGCTCATCGAGCTGGGTCTGCAGGAAGTCAATCTTCGCGTCTTCGGCAATGACCTCCTGGGCCAGGTCCACATCCGCGTTGGCCAGCGAGTCCCATGCGCGTTCCATCGCCTCGGCCACCCGCTGTGACATCTCAATGAGGTCTTCGCCGATCTGCTGCAGATCAGCCTGAAATACTTTGCGCACTCGCGTACGTCCTTTCGGGTCCTAGGCGTTCCAGCCCGTTTTCGGGCATGGCGGAGGGATCGTGAACAAGCCTGACAGCACCAGCTTAACTGTGCAGGAGCCAAAGGTGAACGTTTGGTGAACACCACACCCGAAGCGGGAAATCCGGCGACATCCGGCGCTTCACCACCGGTTAATGCCGATACCCTGAAGGGGTGAACGAAGTCTTTCCAACCCTGATCGCCGGCCTGATCGGCCTGGCCCTCGGTGTTGTCGGCGTCCTGGCATACTTTTTCGCCCAACGCCGTTCGGCCCAGCTGCCGGCCGTGGATGAACCGACGCTGCCCGAGGGGGCCGCCGCGGTGCTCTCGGTGATCGGCCGCGCCTTCGTGGTGCTTGATGACGTTGACGGGGTGGTGCGCGCCAACCCGGCCGCCTACGCCTATGGGCTGGTGCGCGGACACACCCTGGTTCACGAACAGTTGGCCAACATGGTGCGCCGGGTCCGTGATGACGGGGTGATCACCGAAAGCCAGTTTGAGCTGCAGCGCGGGGCCATGGGTCCAGGAGCGCTGGTGGTGCACACCCGGGTGGCACCGCTGGGGGAGGAGTACATCCTGCTGCTGGCCGATGACCGCACCGAGATCACCCGCACCGAGGCGATGCGCAACGACTTCGTGGCCAACGTGTCCCACGAACTGAAGACCCCGGTCGGGGCGATTTCCCTGCTCGCCGAGGCGATCGAGGACGGAGCCGACGACCCGGTGGCGGTGCGCCGCTTCACCGGTCGGCTGCACAAGGAATCCTCCCGGCTCTCAGCACTGGTGCAGGACATTATCGAGCTCTCCCGGCTGCAAAGCAGCGACGCAATCGTGCACGGGGAGCAGGTGCAGGTGGCCGCCGTGGTGGCCGAGGCGGTGGACCGCAACAAGCTGCTGGCCGAGGAACGCAACATCACGATCTCGGTGGGCGGCCAGGTTCAGGCCCCCGTGCACGGGGACGGGGACCTGCTGATGACCGCGCTGCGCAATCTGATCGACAACGCCATCCGCTACTCCCCGGAGCACAGCGCCGTCGGGGTGGGGCTGCGCGAGCGGGACGGGTTCGCCCTGATCTCCGTGACCGACCAGGGCCCGGGCATCTCCGCGGAGGAGCAGGAACGGGTGTTCGAACGCTTCTACCGGGTGGATTCGGCCCGTTCCCGCCAGACCGGGGGCACCGGGCTGGGGCTGAGCATCGTCAAGCACGTGCTGGCCAACCACGGCGGGGAGGTCTCGCTGTGGTCCCAGGAGGGACAGGGATCAACGTTCACCCTGCGCATCCCGACCTTGGATGAGCAGGATCTTGATTTGGAGGAGCCGGTTGTGCGCTCCGCCAGTGGAACTAGCGCGACCGCCGAGGGCGGGCGTGAAGGAGGAAACCGATGACCCGGATTTTGATCGTCGAGGATGAGGAGTCGCTGTCCGACCCGCTCTCCTACCTGCTGGAGCGTGAGGGCTTCGAGGTACGCATCGCCGATGACGGGATCACCGCGGTTACCGAATTTGAGCGTCACGGGGCGGACCTGGTCCTGCTGGACCTGATGCTCCCGGGGCAGCCGGGAACCGAGGTGATCCGCCAGATCCGGGCCACCAGCCAGGTGCCGGTGATCATGCTGACCGCCAAGGACTCGGAGATCGACAAGGTGGTGGGCCTGGAACTGGGGGCCGATGACTATGTCACCAAACCCTATTCCTCGCGCGAGCTGCTGGCCCGGATCCGGGCCGTGCTGCGCCGCCAGGGCGAAAGCGAGGAGCTGCTGACCAACGTGGTCACCGCCGGGCCGGTGCGCATGGATGTGGAACGCCACGTGGTGTCCGTGAACAACGAGGAAATCGCGATGCCGCTCAAGGAATTCGAACTGCTGGAAATGCTGCTGCGCAACGCCGGACGGGTGCTCACCCGCGGCCAGCTGATCGACCGGGTGTGGGGCAGCGACTACGTGGGCGACACCAAGACCCTGGACGTGCACGTCAAGCGGTTGCGTTCGAAGATTGAGACGGACCCGGCCGCCCCGGCGCACCTGGTGACGGTGCGTGGACTGGGCTACAAGTTCACGGTGTAAACCCGACCGCCCGGGTGGATCCGCAGCATTGGGCCGTCGGCACAAGGTGCCGGCGGCCCAATGCCGTGCAAGGGCCCTGGCGCGCTCGGGCAGCGCACCGTCGCTGCCCACCGGGGGCAAGCCCGAACCCGTGAGCTATGCGCCGCTGGGTGCCGCACGCATTAAAGCGAAGGACCGGCGCACCTGCCCCTTGCTGGGGTGGTGTGCCGGTCCTTCGGTTGGTCGTCCGGGCCTGCCGCCTAGTGGCTGCCGCCGTGCTCCGGCTGCTCGCTCGGGGTCAGGTGGTCGGTGGTCGACTGCTCGAAGCCGCCGGGAACGAATTCGCGGTACTCCTTCAGGGTGCCGTCCACAACCGGAATGCTGGTCTCCACGCTTTCACCCTCGGTGCTCAGGGTGGCTTCGGCGTGCTCACCGGGGGCCACGTTCAGCCCGTCCACGACGAATTCCTTGGATTCAAGCTTCACAGTGCCCGAGGCGTCGACCGGAATCTTCACGGCGCTGGCGTTGCCAGCCTTGACGCTCAGGGTCAGGGAGCTGTCCGAGTTGTTGACAACGCTGCCAATCAGGCGGGCTTCCTGGTGCTCGGCATTGGTCACCAGCAGCAGGTTGCGGACCTTGGCGTCGGCGACATCGGCAATGATGCCATCGCTCGGGGCATAGTTGGTGGTGGTTTCCTGCTGGTTAATGGCGCCACAGCCAGTGACACCCAGTGCCAACCCGGCCAGGGCGAGGGACGCGGCGATACGGCGTCCAGCGGTCATGCGTGCGGTGATCACGACACAAACTCCTCGATGAGAATAGTGAGTTGCATGGTTTCGTGGTGCACTTTCGGGGTTCTGCAATTTTCGAAACAGGCCACACGAAGTCCACGACTATTACCTAGCCTAACGGTTTAAGCTTGAAAAGCGTGATTTGGCGAGCTGTAACACTGGACAACCCCGACGGTGGGAAAGGGGCTTGGGTTGTCCGTTGGACTCTGAACTACTTTCTTCATACCACGTTTCTCCCCCGTTTGGAAGAGTGAAAACCGCATGAATTCGCGGTTATTGGGGCATAGGTAACAGCGGCCAAAAAACCGGTCGTGGTAGACTAGTACGTGGGAAAGGGGTTTATCCACATGGTTTTTGAGGTTGGCGAGACTGTAGTCTACCCGCACCACGGCGCGGCAATGATCGAAGAGATCAAGATGCGCAAGATCAAGGGCGAAGAGAAAATGTATCTCAAGCTCAAGGTGGCGCAGGGTGACCTGACCATCGAGGTCCCGGCCGAGAACGTTGACTTGGTTGGAGTGCGTGACGTGGTCGGTCAGGAAGGCTTGGACCATGTGTTCGAGGTCCTTCGTGCTGAATTTACCGAGGAGCCGACCAACTGGTCGCGCCGCTACAAGGCAAACTTGGAAAAGCTTGCCTCCGGTGATGTCATCAAGGTGGCAGAGGTCGTGCGTGACCTGTGGCGCCGTGAGAACGACCGCGGCCTGTCCGCGGGCGAGAAGCGCATGCTGTCCAAGGCGCGCCAGGTGCTGATCAGCGAATTGGCGCTGGCCAAGGACCTGGACGAAACCAAGGCCGAAGGGCTCTTGGATGAGGTTTTGGCTTCCCACTAGGTCAGTGGGCACACCGGGGCGCGAACCCCGGCTGAGAATCATCGACCGTGGTCGGTTACTACAGGTAACCAACCACGGTTCTCTCGTTTAACCAGCAGCGCGCGGCCTCGTGGCGCCGGGGCACAGTAGGCTGGAAGACGTGAATGAACACCCCAACGTTGATGCCGCGCTGATCCTGGTCGCGGCCGGCAGCGGCACCCGCCTGGGTGCCGGAATCCCCAAGGCGCTGGTGACCATCGAGGGCCGCAGCCTGCTGCAGCACTGCCTGGACCGGGCCACGCAGGTAGCCGAGCTGGCGCAGATCGTGGTCGTGGTTCCCCCCGCCGATGAGCTGCTGGCCGAACAGGCCCGGCCGTACGCCCCCGGGGTCAGCTGCGTGCCCGGCGGCGCGACGCGAGCCGAATCCGTGGGCGCCGGCCTTGTAGCGGTCGACCAGCGCCTGACCCGGATCCTGGTCCATGATGTGGCGCGCGCGCTGACACCGCCGGACACCTTCGAACGGGTCCTGCAGACTCTGGCGGATCCACAGCGTCCGGCCGTCATCCCCGCCCTGCCGGTCACCGACACCATTTCCGTGATCGAGCAGACCAGCGGGTCCGATACGGTGCGCGACACACCGGCCCGCGCCAGCTTGCGTGCCGTTCAGACCCCACAGGGGTTCCACGCGCCCGTCCTGCGGGCCGCGCATGCCGCGCTGCGCGAAGCCAGCGACGCCCAGCGTGAGGCGGTCACCGATGACGCCTCCCTGGTCCGCGCCCAGGGACATTCGGTGACAGTCATCGCCGGGGACCAGCGGGCGCTGAAAATCACCCATCCACAGGACATTCACGCCGCACGGACAATTCTGCGGGACGACACGGAGGAAGACGCAATGGACCAGTCGCTGATCCCACGCATCGGCAACGCCATCGATGTGCACGCGGTGAGCAAGGATCCGCAGCGTCCCATGTGGCTGGCTGGACTGCTGTTTGCCGATGACGTGGGACTCGACGGGCACTCCGATGGCGACGCGGTGGCCCACGCCGCCTGCGACGCCCTGTTTTCCGCCGCCGGAATCGGGGACCTGGGCACACACTTCGGGGTGGACCGGCCGGAGATGGCGGGAGCCAGCGGCACCACGCTGCTGGCCGAGGCCGCCCGGATCGTGCGCGCTGCCGGCTATCAGATCGGCAACGTCTCCGTACAGTTCGTTGGACGCCGTCCGCGCTTCGCCGCTCGCCGCGAGGAAGCCAACCAGGTGCTCAGCGACGCGGCGCAAGCCTCGGTCACCGTCACCGCCACCACCAGCGATGGCCTGGGGTACGAAGGGGAGGGCGCCGGAATCACCGCCTACGCCACCGCCCTGGTCTATCGCCGCGACTAGCGCCCCGGCAGCCGGGATCGCCAGCCGGCGGGCGACACCGAGGGGATTTGCGCCACCTGCCGCCCCTGAACCGCGGGCTTTCGGATAACCTTAATGCTGTGAGCCTGCGATTCTACGACACCAAATCAGCGTCCGTGCGAGACTTCCAGCCCATCACCGAGGGCGAGGTCAAGCTGTACTACTGTGGCGCCACCGTGCAGGGGATGCCGCACGTGGGGCACGTTCGCAGCGCAATTGTCTTTGACATCCTCACCCGCTGGCTGGAATACCGCGGCTTCGCGGTGACCACCGTACGCAACGTCACCGACATCGACGACAAGATCCTGGAAAAGTCCGCCGCGTCCTTCGCGCCGGACTTCGCCGCCGATCAGTACTACCGTCCCCGTGAACAGTGGTTCGCCCTGGCCTACCGTTTCGAGCAGGAGTTCGCCCGGGCCTACGAGACCCTGGGGGTACGCCGTCCCACCTACGAGCCGCGGGCGACCGGGCACGTGCCGGAAATGCATGAGCTGATCGAACTGCTGATCGAGCGGGGACACGCCTACCCGGCCAGCGACGGGTCCGGCGACGTGTACTTCGACGTGCGTTCCTTCCCCGAGTACGGGGCACTGACCCGCCAGAAGGTCGATGACATGCAGGAAGCGGCCGACGCCGACCCGCGCGGCAAGCGCGACCCGCGCGACTTTGCGTTGTGGAAGGGGCACAAGGACAGCGACCCGCTGACTGCCTCCTGGCCCAGCCCCTGGGGCCGCGGGCGTCCGGGCTGGCACCTGGAGTGCTCCGCCATGGCCGGCAAGTACCTGGGCGAACACTTCGACATCCACGGCGGCGGGCTGGACCTGCGCTTCCCACACCACGAAAACGAGCTGGCCCAGTCCGCGGCGGCCGGCCACGGATTCGCGAACTTCTGGATGCACAACGGCATGGTCACCTACCAGGGCGAGAAGATGTCCAAATCCGTGGGCAACACCATTTCCCCACACCAGATGCTGGAGCAGGCAACCCCGCGGGTGGTGCGCTACTTCCTGGGACAGGCGCAGTACCGCTCGCAGCTGGACTACCGTCCGGATTCGCTGACCGAGGCCGCGGCGGCGGTCGAGCGCATTGACACCTTCATCGCCAACGCCCGCTACCGGCTGGAGGCTGCGGCCGGGACCGCCAACGCCGTCCTGGACTCCCAGTCCGGAACGGTGCCCGAGGCCTTCGGGGCGGCGATGGATGATGACCTGAACGTCCCCCAGGCCCTGGCGGCACTGCACGAGACCGTGCGTGAGGGCAACGCGGCGCTGGACAACCACGATGAGGCCACGGTGGCCCGGGCACTTAGCCAGGTACTGGCCATGGTCCGGGTGCTGGGTCTGGATGACGCCACCGAACCGGAGACCACCGGCACCAGCGCCGAATACCAGGTGCTCGACCAGATGATCCAGGCGCAGCTGGCCGAACGCGCCGAGGCCCGCGCGGCCAAGGACTGGGCCCGTTCGGACCAGATCCGTGACGCCCTGGCCTCGCTGGGCATCAGCGTCGTCGACTCCGCCGACGGGGTGCGCTGGACCCTGGAGAAATAACAGGCAAGGCCCCACACCATCGGCGCCCCGGCGCCCGGCAACCAACCACAGATTTTTGAACTAAAGGAAACCGCGAGTATGAGCACACCAAAGGATCGGCCAGGAGCCGTTCGCAAGAACAAGAAGGGCCCGACCAAGGGCAGCGGCGGCAAGGGCCGCAAGTCCCTGGAAGGCCGCGGACCGACCCCGAAGGCCGAGGACCGGCCGTACCACAAGGCCTACCGCAGCAAGCAGCTGGCCGAACGCTCCCAGGCCAAGCGTCCGACCACCCGCCGTCCGCGGGTGAACGCGGAGATGGTGACCGGACGCAACTCGGTGGTGGAGGCGTTGCGCGCCGGCATCCCGGCCAAGGCCCTGCACATTGCGGTGCGCATTGACGTTGATGACCGGGTGCGTGAATCCCTGAAGCTCGCCGCCGAACAAGGCATCCCGGTCATGGAAGCCAGCCGAGTGGAGCTGGATCGGATGACCGATGACGCCATCCACCAGGGCCTGGCCCTGCAGGTTCCGCCTTATGAGTACCAGGACGCGGTGGAACTGACCACCAAGGTCGCCCGGGACTACGAGAAGGGCTACGAGCGCAACCTGCCGTTGTTCCTGGCCCTGGACGGAATCACCGACCCCCGCAACCTGGGTGCCATCATCCGTTCGGCCTCGGCCTTCAGCGCCCAGGCTGTCATTGTTCCCGAACGCCGCAGCGTGGGCGTCACCGCTTCGGCCTGGAAGACCAGCGCCGGCGCCGCCGTGCGCGTGCCCGTCGCCAAGGCCAGCAACCTGACCAGTGCCCTGAAGGAGATGAAGGCCGCGGGTATCTTCGTCATCGGCCTGGACGCCGGGGGAGATGTCGAGCTTCCGAACCTGGAACTGGCCACCGAACCGCTGTGCATCGTGATCGGTTCCGAAGGCAAGGGACTGTCGCGACTGGTTCGTGAAACCTGCGACGCTATCGTCTCGATTCCGATCTCTTCGGCCATGGAGTCCCTGAACGCCTCGATGGCGGCCGGCATCGCACTCTACGAAGTAGCGCGGCGACGCCAGGATGCCGGCCAGTAGAACGGGCCTCTGATCGGCCAAACGTCGGCGCAGTCCAACGCAAAGGCAGAACCCGACAAAGAGCGGGCCGGAGATATCCGGCCCGCTCTTTGCGCTCTCCCCGCATGCGAGACGTGGTTCACAACAACCGATTCGACGCTCTTTACGAAGGGCGAAGGCGAAAGCGGGGTGAAGTTCCCCGAGAATCCGGGCGAGAAACGGGTGCAGGAAACCGCGGCAGAACGTTTTGCGTTCATCGAAATTTCGTGTAGAGTTAGTACCCGCGCCGCTCGAACAGAACGGTTTGAACCGAAGAAGTTTAGGCGCGAGATCAAATCACCGAGTTGACAAAGATCAGCCAAGTGGTAAGATTGAAAAGTTGCTCCGGAGCGAAGCGGCCAGCCAGATGATGGTGGTTCGTGGTGTCGGAAGCGCTTGTTGTTTGAGAACTCAATAGTGTGCCAAGTTTGTTGATACCAAATTATTTTTGTTTGGTGAATACGAAACATTTATTTGCTTGATCGCCCGCACCCCCGTGTGTGGTGGTTGAGTGTTTTTTATTCGCCGGGATTGCATCATTGGCTGCCGTGTGGTGGTTGGTGGTGTGCTTTTCTTGTTTTTTATGGAGAGTTTGATCCTGGCTCAGGATGAACGCTGGCGGCGTGCTTAACACATGCAAGTCGAACGATGATGCTGGTGCTTGCACTGGTGGATTAGTGGCGAACGGGTGCGTAACACGTGAGTAACCTGACCATGACTTCGGGAT
>NZ_VATX01000086.1:0-1608 GCF_005774635.1 Glutamicibacter sp. V16R2B1 | reverse complement strand
ATGCCGAGAACGCACGGCGCCACACCAGAAGAGATCACTGCCTTGGGTGCGGCGAGAAGACCGGCGACAGGCAGAAGACCGTCGACTACGACGGACGGAACCCGTGGGCGGGCGGGGAGGACCGGCCTGTCCGGTTCCACCGCCGCGCCACCTGCATCGGACGGCCCCCGAAGGCAAAGAACGGCCCCGCGCCGCTTGCCGCGAACTTCGCCCTCACCTACGACCGGGCGTGGGCCTACGCCAACCGGCAGCCCCGCAAGCTCTACTGCCCCGGCACTCGCACCGACCACCAGGACGACACCTTCACCTGCTCCGAAGGCGAAGACCGGTGCATCGCCGCCGGCTGGCGGAACGGCGAACTGATCCAACACGCCCGGGTGCAGAACTGCCACGAGGAGCACTGGCCGTGCCACGTCTGCGAACTCCGCTGCCCCGGGCCAATCAACCTGAACGACCCGGAAGCAGCATGACGGCCGCTGGCTGCCCGTGTGGCTCCCAGTTCCAGCAGGCCGCGATCGACGACCAGGCGCCGGACGGCATCGGATGGCCGGGCATCTGCCCGTCATGCGCCACTAGCCCGCAACCAGCGAAGGAGCTGACCACGTCCTAGCCTTCCTTCTCCTCGGCCCCGTCACCCTCCCCGGGTGGCGGGGCCTTCTGCTGTTCAGGCTCCGACAGGTAGCAGCCCAGCGCCTCGACGACCAGGTCGGCGACTGGCCGGTCCTCCAGCAGCGCGCGGGCTCTGAGCTGCCGTTCCATGCGTAGCGGCACCGCCCGGTAGATGGCGAGCAGGGCGCGGATGAGCGGGGTGACCTCCCCGCCGGTTCCGCGGGCCTGTTGCACGCGTGCCATCGTGGCCCGCCACTCGCCCTCGGACAGGCGGAAGGATCTTCGTGGTGTGCCTGCAGACACGCGGCCCCCGTCGCTGAACAGACAGTGTCACGACGGTGTCATGACACCCGTGACACGCAGTCTACCTGCGGGGATACGGAACTGTAGTCGAAACCTTCAAAGTAACCGGCGTGGGGTCTTCACAACGCCCAATTCTCGGGATAGTGTCGTCCCAGCGACTTAAACAAACGAATACGAGCCGAGAGGCGAACCCACTCCACTGGGGTCGCCCCGGGCGCAGGGCTCCACCCCTGGCCCGGGACTTGGCTCCCGTCCCCCTGCATCAACCAGGAGGAGAGAACCCGTGGCTAGCTTGCCATGCTCCGCGCCAGCCGTGGCGCGACCCGTCGTCGTTGACCTGCCCGTGGGTAGCAACGCGGCCCGTAGCCCGTCCGAAGACCTCGCCCGGCTCCGCGCCGACATCCGACAGGTGCTCGCCGGCCAGGCGTGGCGCCTCGACGCCGCCTGCCGCGGGCACGCCAAGCCGGACATCTTCTTCACTCCCGGCCTCACCCGCCACACCACCGACACAGAGCGGGCGCGGATTCTCACCGACGGGCGGGAAGCCGCCGAGGTGTGCGCCGTCTGCCCGGTCACCCGCCACTGCGTCATGTACGCGGTCGTCGCCGGAGAGGACCACGGTGTGTGGGGTGGGACGACCGCCCGGCAGATCCGCTCTGCCCGTAAGCGTCTCGTGGCCCGGCTGGAGCACCTGAC
>NZ_VATX01000085.1:0-1557 GCF_005774635.1 Glutamicibacter sp. V16R2B1 | reverse complement strand
GACCGCGATGCAGTTCGCGCGGACCGGCGCGACGATCGTCGCGGCCGGGCTGAAGGACCGGCTTCTCGACGGGCCCGACGTCAGCCAGATGCCACTGCGCCATCTGACCATCGCGCCAGGCGGCGGCCTCGCCCTCGCCGGAGCCTGCCCGATGATCAACGAGGGCAAGGTGCCCACCGGCGTGCTCCACGGAGCGTCCTTCCCACTCGAACAGTTCGAGGTCGCGCTGGCGCTGGCCGCTCGACGGGTCCCCGGCCAGGACGCGGTGCGCGTCTCCCTCAAGGTGGCCTGACATGACCGTGTCGCGCGTGGAAGTCGGGCTCGTCAGCACGAACGAGGCGCTGGTGGACTTCTTCATCACCGTCTTCGACCTGAAACGACTCCCGGTGATCACGTCAGGGGCGGGGGTGCTCCATCCGCTCCAGGCACCCGGCGTCACGATCAAGGTCATGGTTCCCGCGCAGCCCCCCACCGTGACCGAGCCTCCCGCCGTCTTCATCGGTGCGACCGGCATCCGGTACCTCACGATGTACGTCGACGATCTGGGGAAGATCACGGATCGTGTGCTGGCTGCCGGGGGGCGGCTGGTCATGGGCCCCCTCGACGTCGCCCCCGGCGTGCGCCTCGCGGTCTTCGGTGACCCTGACGGTAATGCCCTCGAAGTCGTCGAGGGTGCTTCCTGAACCGACCCGCCTCTGCTGCCCGGACACCGCACGGCCCAGCCGGGAGCCGGGACCTTCCGGCGCAGCAGATCTCTGCCACCATATAAGGAGGCGAACCCGATGGAGAACCTGGGCATCGAGTTCCTCAGCGTCTTCGGCATGCCACCGGTGGAATTTGTCTCCCTCGCCGCTGACCTCGGCTGCCGGCACATCTCCACCGGCCTGGAATCCAATCCGTACAGCTCACTGGGATACCCGCCGTTCTCACTACGCGAGGATGCCGCCCTGCGGCGGGAGATGATCGCGGCGATGCGCGACCGCGGCATCTCCATCTCGCTCGGGGAGGGAATGAACATCCGTGCGGGCTCCGACGTTCGCAACCGAGCTCCCGACCTTGAGCTCATGGCCGAGCTGGGTGTTCGACGGGTCAACACCGTCTCCCTCGATCCCGATCTGGGTCGCAGCGTGGAGCAGTTCGGAATCCTCACCGAGATGGCGGCGTCCTTCGGCATGGAGGCGACCCTGGAGCCGAGCCCGGGCCTGACCATCGGGGATCTGTCGACAGCGCTCCACGCCATTCGCCAGGTCGGGCGGCCGGACTTCCGTATCCTCATCGACACGATGCACGTCGTCCGGGCCGATTCCACGCCCGCCGACCTCGCGGCGCTGGAGTCCGACGTCGTCGGATACATCCAGCTTAGCGACGCGCCGCTGGTCCCGAGCACCTCCGCCTACATGCCGGAGTCGAGGTTCGAGTGAATGGTGTCCTGCACGGGCGAGCTGCCGTTGTTCGACAGACTCTCCCCACTCCCGCGAACACCGTGAATCGGAATCGCGGGTACAAGACCCGCAACTTCAGAGACGTGATGCACTACGTGCGAGGCTTCTTCGAGGT
>NZ_VATX01000008.1:0-91753 GCF_005774635.1 Glutamicibacter sp. V16R2B1 | reverse complement strand
TTGGAGCCTCACCTGTTTAAGCCGTTGGCTTTAGCCGGCCGCCACACCTACGACTACACGACTTTCCGGAAGCTGGACACCAGCGCAAAGCTCCTTGCCGCATTTTTGTGATCTCGGTTATGGTGGACGCATGTCAGGGTTTAGCTTCTTGAATTGGCCGGTCGTACGGCAATTCCGATCGAGCGATCCGCTCGGTCGCGGCGAAGCCGTCATGTCCCAGCGGACCAAAGAGATCACCCCCCGCACTTCCACTGCAGATCGAGTAGTACAAAGCGTCTGCCCGTATTGCGCCGTTGGGTGCGGCCAGAAGGTCTTCGTCAAGGACGAGAAGGTCGTGCAGATTGAAGGCGACCCCGACTCCCCAATTTCCCGCGGTCGGCTCTGTCCCAAGGGTTCGGCCAGCGAACAGCTGGTCAACGCGCCCGGGCGGCAGACCAAGGTCCTCTACCGGCCTGCCTACGCGAGCGACTGGCAGGAACTGGAATTGGACACCGCCATCGACATGGTGGCCGAACGCTTCCTCGAAGCCCGGCGCAACCACTGGCAGGACACCGACGAGCAGGGCCGGGCCTTGCGCCGCACCATGGGCATCGCCGGCCTGGGTGGCGCCACCCTCGACAATGAGGAAAACTACCTCATCAAGAAACTATTTACCGCTGCCGGCGCAGTGCAGCTGGAGAACCAGGCCCGTATTTGACACTCCGCCACCGTTCCCAGTTTGGGAACCTCATTTGGGCGGGGAGGCGCCACTCAAACACTCCAGGACATGGCCAATGCGGACTGCATTGTAATTCAGGGCTCGAACATGGCCGAATGCCACCCGGTGGGCTACCAGTGGGTGGCTGAAGCCAAGGCCCGGGGCGCGAAGGTCATCCACGTTGACCCGCGCTTCACCCGGACTAGTGCCGTGGCCGACAAGCACATCGCAATCCGTGCCGGATCCGACATCGTGCTGCTGGGCGCACTGATCAACTATGTGATCAGCAACGACCTGTGGTTCAAGGAGTATGTCCAGGCGTACACCAACGCCGCCACCTTGGTCAGCGAGGAGTTCCAGGACACCGAGGACCTGAACGGCCTGTTCTCGGGTTTCGACCCGGACACCGGACAGTACGACATGTCCTCCTGGGCCTACCAGCGCAAGGGATCCGATGACGGGGACGGCCAGGATGGCTCCAACGACCATGAGCATGGGGCCGACACCTCCCAGCGCGCCGTGGGGCACAGCCACGGTAGTGGGGGACCGACGCTGGAACGCCCCGAATTTGAGCAGGATCCGACGCTGCAGCACCCGCGCAGTGTGTTCCAGATCCTCAAGCGGCACTATGCGCGCTACACCCCGCAGATGGTGGAGGAAACCTGCGGCATCAGTGCCGAGGACTTCGAATACCTGGCCCGCTCGGTCACCGAGAATTCCGGCCGGGACCGCACCACCTGCTTTGCCTATGCCGTGGGATGGACCCAGCACTCCTCGGGAGCCCAGTTCATCCGCACCTCCTCGATCCTGCAGCTGCTGCTGGGGAACATGGGCCGGCCCGGCGGCGGGATCATGGCGCTGCGCGGTCACGCCAGCATCCAGGGTTCCACGGACATCCCGACCCTGTTCAACCTGCTGCCCGGGTACCTGCCGATGCCCAGCGCCGAACTGCAGAACCTGGACGAATACCTGGACAGCATCTCCTCCCCGGACCAGAAGGGGTACTGGGCCAACGCCGATGCCTACACGGTCAGCCTGCTCAAGGCCTGGTGGGGCGAGGCCGCCACCGAGGAGAACGACTGGGGCTACGGCTACCTGCCGCGCATCAACGGACCCCACGGCACCTACCAGACCGTGATGAGCATGCTCGATGACGAGGTGGACGGGTACTTCATCTTCGGGCAGAACCCGGCCGTCGGCTCCGCTCACGGACGGATGCAGCGGATGGGGATGTCCCACCTGAAGTGGCTGGTGGTGCGCGACTTGAGCCTGATCGAATCCGCAACCTGGTGGAAGGACGGGCCGGAGATTGCCTCGGGCGAGCTGAAGACCGAGGAGATCGGAACCGAGGTGTTCTTCCTGCCCGCGGCCACCCACGTGGAAAAGGCCGGTAGCTTCACCCAGACGCAGCGGCTGCTGCAGTGGCGGCACCAGGCGATCGCCCCGCCCGGCCAGGCGCAAAGCGAACTGGACTTCTTCTACCAGCTCGGCACACGCATCCGCGAGAAGTTGGCCGGGTCCACCGACGAACGTGACCGGCCGCTGCTGGATTTGACCTGGGACTACCCGGGGCAAGACGAGGAGCCGGATCCGGAGGCGGTGCTTGCCGAGATCAACGGTCGGCACCTGAGCGGGCCGCAGGCCGGTGAACCGCTTCAGACCTACACCCAGATGCGCGCCGATGGCACGACCTCGGGAGGTTGCTGGATCTACACCGGGGTCTACGCCGACGGGGTCAACCATGCCGCGGACCGCACCCCGGGCGACCAGCAGAACGAGCTGGCCCCGGAGTGGGGCTGGGCCTGGCCGGCGAACCGGCGCATCCTGTACAACCGGGCCTCGGCCGACCCCGAAGGCAAGCCCTGGAGTGAACGCAAGAAGATCATCTGGTGGGATGAGCAGCAGCAGCGCTGGACCGGGCAGGACGTCCCGGACTTCCCGGTGGACCGCGCCCCGGGCAGCCGCCCGGACCCGACGATCGGCGGGCCCGCTGCGCTGGCCGGTGACGACCCGTTCATCATGCAGTCCGACGGCAAGGGCTGGCTGTTTGCGCCCAAGGGCATGGTCGACGGTCCGCTGCCTACCCACTACGAGCCGCAGGAATCCCCGGTCGCGAACCCGCTGTACCGCCAGCAGCAGAACCCGGCCCGGCTGGTCTACCCGCGCGATGACAACCTCAGCGCACCCAGCGCCGGCGCCCCGGGATCCGAGGTGTACCCCTTCGTGTTCACCACCTACCGGCTGACCGAGCACCATACGGCCGGCGGGATGAGCCGTTGGCTGCCCTACCTCTCCGAGCTGCAGCCGGAGATGTTCTGCGAAATTTCCCCGCAGCTGGCCGCCGAACGCGGACTGGAGCCGTACGGCTGGGCCACGATCATTTCCCCGCGTTCGGCCATCGAAGCCCGGGTGCTGGTCACCGAGCGGGTCAAGCCGCTGAACGTGTCCGGTCAGGTCATCCACCAGGTCGGACTGCCCTACCACTGGGGTGTGGGCAGTGATTCAGTGGTCAGCGGGGACGCGGCCAACGACCTGCTGGGAGTCACCCTGGACCCGAACGTGCAGATCCAGGAATCCAAGGCCGGCTCCTGCGACATCATCCCGGGACGCCGTCCGCGCGGACCGGCCTTGCTGGCGCTGATCGCCGAATACCAGCAGCGCGCCGGGGCAACGGCACAGACCGGCAGCGAGAAGGTCACCGGTGCGCCGCCCGAGCAGGCGCCAGAGACCGGGGCCGAGCACGGCAACGACACGACGAGGGAAGGCTAATGTGAACCACCTGACCGAATCACCGCAGCACACCCGGCACAGCGGTTACCCGCGCAAGGGGTTCTTCACCGACACCTCGATCTGCATCGGCTGCAAGGCCTGCGAGGTGGCGTGCAAGGAGTGGAACCGCAATCCGGCCGATTCGCAGTACGAGCTGCTGGAATCCTCCTATGACAACACCGGGGAACTGGGCGCGGACACCTGGCGGCACGTGGCGTTCGTCGAGCAGAACCGCGAACACATTGAAGCTGCCCGCGAGTCCGGGCGGGCGTTGGTCAGCCTGGGCATGCCGGGAATCGGCCCGCCCGGCGGTAACGGGCAGAACCTGCAGGGGGTGGACACCACCCCACCGGAGACCTCGGACTTCCGCTGGCTGATGTCCTCGGACGTGTGCAAGCACTGCACGAACGCCGGATGCCTGGACGTGTGCCCCACCGGGGCGCTGTTCCGCACCGAACACGGCACCGTGGTGGTGCAGGATGACATCTGCAACGGGTGCGGCACCTGTGTGGCCGGCTGCCCGTTCGGGGTGATCGAGCGGCGCAGCGACGGGGTGGTGGGCACCAAGAGCGAACGGGACTTCACCCCCGGGGAACAGGCCGGCACCCAGAACGTGGGCGTGGCCCAAAAGTGCACGCTGTGCTATGACCGGATCATTGACGGGCAGACCCCGGCCTGCGCCCAGGCCTGCCCGACCACCTCCATCAAGTACGGCACCCGTGAGGACATGGTGGACACCGCCCGCACCCGGGTCGCCGAACTGCACGCACAGGGGCTGACCGAGGCTCGGCTGTACGGGGCGAACAGCCAGGACGGGGTGGGCGGCACCGGTTCGGTGTTCCTGCTGCTGGATGAGCCCGAGGTCTACGGGCTGCCGCCGGACCCACGGGTTCCCACCGCCGACCTGCCGCAGATGTTCAAGCGGGCCGGGCTGGCCGCGGCCGGGATGCTGGCCGGGGCGGCCGCCGCGTTTGTGCTGGGAGGACGCCGATGACGGTCTCGGATTTCGACAGCTACCGGCCCCCGGAGCCCGAACGCCGCAAACGCCGCGGTGGCAAGCGGCGACGCGCCGGAGCCGGTGGGCGCGGGGAGGTGCCGGTGGTGCCCGAGGCCACGTTCGCCTCCTACTACGGCCAGCCGGTGATCAAGCCGCCGCCGTGGGGCAGCCCGATTGCCATCTACCTGTTTTTGGGTGGGGTGGCCGGAGGTTCGGCGCTGCTGGGGGTTGGGGCCCAGCTCAGTGGCCGGCGCGAGCTGTGCCGCAACAGCCGGCTTGCCGCGTTCGGCGCGATTGGGGCCGGCAGCGTGGCGCTGATCGCGGATTTGGGGCGGCCCGAACGCTTCCTGCACATGCTGCGCACCATCAAGCCCAGCTCCCCGATGAGCCTGGGCTCCTGGATCCTGACCGCATTCAGCGCCGCAGCCGGGGTGGCGGCCGCCGCCGAGGTGGACCGGATGAGCGCGGCCCGGCTGCCGCTGGGGCCGCTGCGCCGCGTGTTGCAGGCCCTGGAGGCACCGGCCGGGGTGGGCGCCGGGGTGCTGGCCACCCCGTTGGCCGCCTACACCGCGGTGCTGCTCTCGGACACCGCGAACCCCACCTGGAACGCGGCCCGGCAGGACCTGCCGTTCGTGTTCGTCAGCTCCGCCAGCCTGGCCGCCGGGGGACTGGGCATGCTCACCACCGCGCCGGAGCACGCCGGCCCGGCACGCGCGCTGGCCGCCATGGGGGCGGCCGGGGAACTGGTTGCCACCCGGGTGATGAAACGCAACATGGACCCGGTGGCCGCCGAGCCGCTGGAGCTGGACGGGCCGGGCCGGCTGCTCAAATGGAGCGAACGGCTGACCATTGCCGGTGGGGTGGGCGCCGCGGTGGCCGGGCGCAGCCGTTGGCTGGCCGCGGGCTCCGGAGCCGCACTGCTGGCGGCTTCGGCGTTGACCCGCTTCGGGGTGCTGCGTGCCGGGCTGGCCGCGGCCCAGGACCCGCGCTACACGATCGAACCGCAAAAGCGCCGGCTCGCCGCCCGCCGTAGGGCCGGCATCGTGCACGATTCGATCACCACCGCCGGCTAGCGGATCTCAATTCCGCTGCCGGGCACGGTATGCCCAATCACCGGGTAGCCGGGCAGCTGCCCGACCACCAGTAGGCCGCCGGAGGTTTGCGCATCGGCCAACAGCAACAGGTCCTGCTCGCTCACCCCGGCCCCGGCGCGCAGGTGCGGGCGCACCCAGTCCAGGTTGCGGCGGGTTCCGCCGGAAATGTAGCCGTCGCGCAGCGCCTCCGCGGCACCCTCCACCAGCGGCACCGCGGCGCGGTCAATGACGGCGCCCACCCCGGAGGCCCGGCACATCTTGAACAGGTGTCCCAGCAGCCCAAAGCCGGTGATGTCGGTGGCGGCGCGGGCCCCGCTAAGCACCGCGGCCTGGGAGGCGTCCCGGTTCAACTGCACCATGGTGGCGATGGCCTGCTCGAAGACCTCCCCGGTCTGCTTGTGGCGGTTGTTCAGCAGCCCGAGCCCGATGGGCTTGGTCAGGGTCAGCGGCAGCCCGGCCACCGCGGCGTCGTTGCGCAGCAGCTTCTCGGGTTCGGCGATGCCGGTGACCGCCATCCCATACTTCGGCTCCGGGTCATCCACCGAATGCCCGCCGGTGACCGGACATCCGGCCTCCCCGGCCACGTCCAGCCCGCCGCGCAGCACCTCGGTGAGCAGCTCCATGGGCAGCACGTCGCGCGGCCAGCCCACCAGGTTGATCGCGCTGACCGGTCGGCCACCCATCGCGTAGATGTCCGAGATCGCGTTCGCGGCGGCGATGCGCCCCCAGTCGTAGGGGTCGTCAACGACCGGGGTGAAGAAATCCGCGGTGGAGAGCACCGCCAGATCCGGGCGCACCAGTACCGCCGAGGCGTCATCCCCGCCGTCCAGGCCCACCAGCACATCCGGGTGCCCCTGTCCGACCAGGCCGGACAGCGCGTCCTCCAGCTCGCCGGGCGGGATCTTGCAGGCGCAGCCGCCGCCGTGGGCGTAGCCGGTCAGCCGCACCTGATCCGCGTGCGGGGCGCCGTTGTGCAGGGTGGTGTTCTTCTCCATGACGTGTTCCGGGATTGGTCCGGCGGCAGCCGGCCGCCGCAATCCCGTGTTCCCCTTCCCATCCAGGTGTTGGTTCGTGCGCCCATTGCCCCGCGGCCGGTGCGCCCTGCGGTGGCACATCGATGCGGGAGGTCATGAGCTCCATCACATCGTGGCACATATCCCGGACTCCCGCGCGAAATGATGGCCGGATGTGAAGCCGGCTGCCAGGGTGGCCGGGGCGGGAATGAACAGCAGGCTGAGTGCCGGCGCCGCCGGGACCCGGGGCGGTGTTAGCATGATCACGGAGGCGTCCGGGTCCTGGTGGGCCCCCCGGTCTTCAAAACCGGTGAGACCGAGCATCTCGGTCTGGCGGGTTCGATTCCCGTCCGCTTCCGCCAACAGCCAACGCTCCACAGACTTTTGGAAGGGGGCCCGTGGGTACCACCGACCCGCGCCGACTCATCCCGCGCACCGACCGGTTGCTGGCCCACGAGCCGATCCGCCGCGCCGAGCAGCGCCTAGGTCCGAATCTGGTGCGCGGCATCATCCGCCAGGTGCAGGACCAGGCCCGGGCCGGGGACCTGGCCCCCGAAGAGGTGGAAGACCAGGTGGTCGCGGCGCTGGCCCGGCACCGGCCCACCAGCCTGCGCCCGGTGCTCAACGCCACCGGCATCATCGTGCACACCAACCTGGGCCGCGCGCCGCTCTCCGCCTCCGCCCGTGAGGCGCTGGTGACGGCAGCGGGCTATGTGGACGTGGAAATGGACCTGGCCTCCGGACGGCGCTCAAAGCGCGGCACCGGCACCGTGCAGGCCCTGTTGCGCGCCTGCCCGGCCGCGCAGGACGCGCTGGTCGTGAACAACGGGGCCGCGGCGCTGCTGCTGGCCACCACCGTGCTGGCCGGTGCCGGTGAGGTGATCATCAGCCGTGGTGAGCTGGTGGAGATCGGGGCCGGGTTCCGGCTGCCGGAGCTGATCCAGTCCACCGGGACCACGCTGCGCGAGGTGGGGGCCACCAACCGCACTCACCTGCAGGACTACGCCGCCGCCGCGGCCGCCGGGCCGGGCGGGTGCCTGTTGAAGGTGCATCCCAGCAACTTCTGGATCGGTGGGTTCACCAGGGGAGTGTCGGTGGCCGAACTGCGTCCGCTGGCCGATGAACACCACCTGCCGCTGGTGGTGGACCTGGGCAGTGGACTGCTGGAGCCCAATGCGGCGCTGCCGGAGGAACCGGACATCGCCGGGGCGCTGCGGGCAGGGGCCGACGTGGTGATCGCCAGCGGGGACAAGCTGCTTGGCGGCCCCCAGGCCGGGGTGCTGCTGGGCCGCGCCGAGGTGATCTCCCGCCTGGCCCGCCACCCGTTGGCCCGGGCGCTGCGGGCGGACAAGCTGCTGCTCGCGGCCCTGGAAGCCAGCCTGGACGCCGAACCGACCCCGGTGCACGCGGCCCTGCACGCCGACCCTGACCGGCTGCGCGAACGCACCGAGGCCCTGGCCCGGGCCGTGGGCGGGGACGTGGTGGAACACGACGGCCGGGTCGGCGGCGGGGGAGCGCCCGGGGTGCCGCTGCCCGGCTGGGCGCTGCGTTTGCCCGAACAGCTGGCCGCCGCACTGCGCACCGGTGACCCGGCGGTGCTGCCCCGGGTGCACCAGGGCGCGTGCCTGTTGGATCTGCGCTGCATCCCGCAGTCCGAGGACCAGCACCTGGCCGCGGCGGTGCGTGCCGCCCTGGCCGCCCACGCGGCCGCGAACGGCCGGGGAGGCTAGCGGTGTCCGTGGTCGCCACCGCCGGGCACGTGGATCACGGCAAAAGCACGCTGGTGCGGGCGCTGACCGGCATGGAACCGGACCGCTGGGCGGAGGAGCGCCGCCGCGGGCTGACCATTGACCTGGGCTTCGCCTGGACGCAGCTGCCCTCCGGGAGGGAGGTCGCGTTCGTGGACGTGCCCGGGCACGAACGCTTCCTGGGCAACATGGTGGCCGGGCTCGGCCCGGTGCCCGCCGTGTGCTTCGTGGTCTCCGCCGACGAGGGCTGGCGGGAGCAGTCCGCGGACCACCGGGACGTGCTGCAGGCCCTGGGCATCGAGCACGGGCTGGTGGTGCTTACCCGCACCGACCGTGCCGGCGCGCCGCTTCAGACGGTAATCGACCAGGTGCGTGCCGAATTGCGCGGGACCGGGCTGGCGGAGGCAAAGATCCTCCCGGTCTGCGCACCCACCGGGGCCGGGCTGCCCCAGCTGCGCACCGCGCTGGACGGGCTGCTGGATTCCCTGCCCCACCCGCAGCCCGAGGCCCGGGTGCGGCTGTGGATCGACCGCTCGTTCAGCATCAGCGGCGCCGGGACCGTGGTCACCGGCACGCTGCAGGCCGGGCAGCTGGCCAGCGGCGACAAACTCGTGCTGGCGGGGGAAAATGGCGAACACCAGGTCACCGTGCGCGCGGTGCACAGCCGCAACCGGGAGGTGGACGCGGTGGGCGCCACGAACCGGGTGGCGCTGAACCTGCGCTCCGGCCTCCGCGCCGAGCAGGTGCACCGCGGGGATGTGCTGCTCACCCCGGGCGCCTGGGATTTGGTGGACACCGTGGATGTGCGGCGCACCATGGGCGCGGACCTCACCACCGCGCCCGAAGAGGTGCAGCTGCACCTGGGCACGGTGAGCCTGGGCTGCCGGCTGCGGCCGCTGGATGCCGGGCACGCCCGGCTGATCCTGGCCCGGGCGCTGCCGCTGCAGCTGGGGGACCGGCTGGTGCTGCGCACCACCGGCAGCCGCTCCGTGTTCGCCGGCGCCCAGGTGCTGGACGTGGACCCTCCGGCCCTGCAGCGGCGGGGCGCCGCCGCGCGGCGCGCAGCGCAGCTGGCCGGGATGGAGCCGGACGGGGACGCGGCGCTGGAAGTGGCCCGGCGCGGTGCCGTGCGCCGCAGCGCCCTGCAACGCATGGGGGTGCGCGCAGTGCAAGCCGTACCCGACGGGGTGCTGCAGCAAGGCCAATGGTGGGTGCACGCCCCGGTGTTCGACGCCTGGCAGCGCCGCCTGCGCGCCGCCGTACAGCAGCTGCTCCAGGATGACCCGCTGGCGCCCGGGCTCTCGCGTGGGGCGGCGGAAAACCTGCTGGGGGAGGCCGGAGCGGAGCTGCTGCAGCAGGTGATCGACGCCGCCGGGCTGCAGCACCGGGCCGGGTTCATCACCCTGCCCGGGCATCCAGCGGACCTGGGGCCGGCCGAACCCGGGATCCAGGCGGTGGAGCACGCCCTGGCGGCAACCCCCTTCGCCGCACCGGAGGCCCGCGAACTTCAGGCCCTGGGCCTGGGTCCCCGCGAACTGGCGGCCGCGGAACGCACCGGCCGGCTGCTGCGGCTTGGCGAGGGCATCGTACTGCTGCCGCTGGCCCCGGCCCAGGCCATGCGCACGCTCGCGACCCTGCCCCAGCCCTTCACCACCAGCCAGGCCAGGCAGGCTTTGGACACCACCCGGCGGGTGGCCATCCCGCTGCTGGAATACCTGGATGGACGTGGGTGGACGCGCCGGCTGGATTCCGGGCACCGTACCCTCGCCTAGCCAGGGACCGGATGCGAGACCCGCTGCGGGTGTAGCGCAGTTCACGTGCCCCGGGCGGGCCGTGAAATGGACAGGGCCAAACCCTCTTTGATATGTTTATCTGGTTGTCGCGATCGCGATGAACACCGAAACTTCCCGCGGGAAACCGCGAGGGCTAGAGTTACGGCGGTCATAGCGTGGGGGGAAACGCCCGGTCCCATACCGAACCCGGAAGCTAAGACCCACTGCGCCGATGGTACTGCACTCGGGAGGGTGTGGGAGAGTAGGACACCGCCGGACAATATTTGAACGGCTAGAGGCCCCACCAGCTGGTGGGGCCTCGCCTGTTTAACCTCCCCGCAGTCCGCAGCGCAAGAGCGCCTTTAAAAGCCCAGGGTGGGGTGCACCCGGTGCACCACCACCCGTGGGAGCTGGATCTTCGCGCCGGCTAGCTGCGCAGCTCGACCAGGTATTCCAGCAGTTCGGGAAGATCCGCCGGAGCGTCGATCCGGAAATGCGCCGCCGTTTGACCGGCCCCGACCTTGATTCCCAGGTCCCCCTCACCCAGGGCGTTGAAGCCGTCTTCGTCGGTGACGTCGTCGCCCACGAAGATCAGCGACTGGGCGCCGGTGACGGTGCGCAGCCACTGCAGGGCCTGGCCCTTGGTCGTCTTCAGCACGCTGGCCTCCAGCACCGCCTTGCCGGCCAACAACCGCAGCCCGGAAACGGCCTGCAGCTGGCGGTACGCCTCATCCAGAGCGGCCTGCCCGGTGACCGGGTCGGCCTGGCGGATGTGCAGCACCGTGGAGGCCGGCTTGTACTCCAGCGACGTGCCGTCGAAGGCATCGGAGATCTCGCCCAGGATCTGGGTGGTGTCCTGCAGCAGCTGCTCCTGCTGGGCATCCAGGTCAATGTGCTGGGCGTCGGTGTTCAGGAATTCAGGCAGAACCCGCTCGGCACCGTGCGAGCCGATGAGCACCTGGGGCCGCGGCGCCGGGTAGACGGCCTCCAGGGAGCGCAGGTCACGGCCGGAAATCAGGGCGGTGATCACCCCGGGCAGCCCGGCCAGCAGCTGGGCCGCAGCGGCGGAGGCAGGCAGCGGTCGCGCATCCTCCGGGCGGTCCACCAGCGGGGACATGGTGCCGTCAAAATCCAGGGCAATCACCAGGGGTGAAGTGCCCGACAGGCCGGTGAGGGCCCGACGCAGCTCGGGGCTAAGGGCTGAGACCAATGATCCATCCATGCTTCTGTCCATGTGTCTGTTCTATCGCGGGCCGCCAGACCGGTTAGGCCTTGACGCGCGACTTGATGGCCGCGAGTTCCTCCAGGAACTTGTTCGACCACCGCATTACGTCGTGCTCCTCCAGGTGGCGGAACATCCGGCGCATACGCCGTGACTGCTCCTGCGGCGACATGTTCGCGGCATCCACAATACGCTGTTTCATCCCGTCAATGTCGTGCGGGTTGACCAGCACCGCCTGGGTCAGCTGGTCGGCCGCGCCGGTGAACTCGGAGAGCACCAGCACGCCCTTGCCGTCCTGGTGGGCGGCCACGTACTCCTTGGCGACCAGGTTCATGCCGTCGCGCAGCGAGGTCACCAGCAGCACGTCGGCCGCCAGGTACATGGCAATCATCTCGCGCATCGGGTAGGAATGGTGCAGGTAGCGCACCGTGGTGTGGCTGAGCGTGTCGTGCTGGCCGGTAATCTGGCCGACCATCAGCTCGACCTGGTTGCGCAGCTGGATGTAGCGGTCCACGTTCTCGCGGCTGGGGCTGGCGACCTGAATGAGGCAGACCTCGCCGGCCTTGAGCTGCTTGTCGGCCAGGATCTCCCCGTAGGCCTTCAAGCGGTGGCGGATCCCCTTGGTGTAGTCCAGGCGGTCCACACCCAGCATCACGGTCTTCGGGTTGCCCAGGCCCTCACGGATCTGGCGGGCGCGTTCCTGGATCTGCGGATCCTTGGACAGCTCGGCCACATCGGCGGTGTCGATGGAGATCGGGTGGGCGGCGGCGCGGCACACGTTCTGAACGCTGTGCGAGGCATCCGGGGTCGCCTCATGGCCCTTGACCGAGTAGTTGGTGTAGCGGCGCAGCCCGCGCACGAAGTTTGCCGCGTCGGTTTCGCGCTGGAAGCCCACCAGGTCGGCTCCGGCCAGGCCCTCCAGGATCTGGCGGCGCCAGGGCAGCTGGGAGAACAAGCTGGCCGGCGGGAACGGGATGTGGTTGAAGAACCCGATGCGCAGATCCGGGCGGGCCTCACGCAGCATCTTGGGCACCAGCTGCAGCTGGTAGTCGTGCACCCACACGGTCGCGCCGCGGGCTGCCACCCGCAGCACCGCGTCGGCAAAGCGGCGATTGACCTTGCGGTAGTTCTCCCACCAGGTGCGGTGGTATTCCGGGGGCACAATCACATCGTGGTACAGCGGCCACAGGGTCGAGTTGGAGAAGCCTTCGTAGTACAGCTGCAGGTCCTCTTCGGAGAGCGGAACCGGCACCATGTGGATTTCGTCCTTGTCGAAATCCTCCAGCACCTCGTCGGTGGCGCCATGCCACCCGACCCAGGCGCCGGTGGAGGCCGCCATGACGGGAGCCAATGCCGTCACCAGCCCACCGGGGGAGCGGCGCCATCCTGGCGAACCGTCCTCATTGGTGATGCGGTCAACCGGCAGACGGTTGGCGACCACCACGAAATCATAGTCCGTATCCGGGATCTGGATCTCAGCGTCCTGGCTCACGATTGACCTCCTGAATGTCGTGATTCGCGCATTCGGTGATTCATCTGCGCACGATGGTTCCACGACGAATTCTACTAACGTCGGGGACCCCATTGCCTCATGAGCCTAGTGAATCAATGTGACTAAGGAAACTTGGATGGATATTTGTGTCTCCAGTTGGCGACGGATCCGCGCTGCCGGCTGAGCGGCATATTTGGGAAGCATAAGTGAGTGCTGTGAAGCGCTCTCAAGGGCGCCATCGGCGCGACTTTGCGCCAACGGATTGGCTAGGATTGTCTCGGATTCAGTCTGTCGCAGAGCAAGGACTCAGAGAATATGTCTTCAACAAACCCCCGGCCGTCCAAGTCTGAACGGCAGGCCGGCGCGCGCGAAAAGGCCGCGCAGATCCGAGCTGCCCAGGAAGCGGCGGAGAAGCGCAAGTCGCTGTTCGTCAAGCTGGGCGTCGTCGCCGCAGTGGTCGTGGTGATCGCGCTGGTGGTCGTACTGATCCTGCAGAACCAAAGCGGCAAGGTCGCCGATTCGGGGACGGCTCCGAAGGGCGGCAACGCCGCCGGCGGCATCACCCTGGTTTCGGACACCGAGTTCGCCTCAACTTCCGAAGTCAACGTGGATGTCAACAACGCTGGCGAAGCACAGCAGGGTGCGGAACCCAAGCCGCGCGACCTGAAGGTGGGGGCCAAGGGCGAACCGGTGAACATCACCATTTACGCCGATGCGAACTGTGTTCACTGCGCGGACTTTGAAAAGACCTACGGCCAGCAGCTGCACCAGTGGCTGGCTGATGGCAAGGTCACCGTGGAATACCGCATGGTCGGTTACCTGGATCGTGGTTCGGCCACGAACTACTCCTCACGTGCGGCCAACGCCATGGCCTGCGTTGCCGATGCCGACCCTTCGGCCTACCTCGGTTTTGTGGAGGGCGTCTTTGCCCACTACGAGCAGGGCGAGATGAAGAATGCCCAGCTGGCAGAGTTGGCCAAGTCCAAGGGCGTGGACGTCTCCAAGTGCATCGATGACGGCAACTTCCGCCCGTTCGTGCAGTACACCACCGCAGCCGCCCAGGCTGACGGCATCGCCGGTACCCCGACGATCTTTGTCCAGGACAAGGAATTCGTGCTGGGCCAGGATGACTTTGTGGCCCAGGTCGAAGCGGCCATGAAGGCCAACGCCTAACCTCTTGGGGGTTCGCGGGAGGATCGGGTAGGATCCCGTATTGATCTCGCACCTAAGAAGCCGTGGGGAGTCCGCTATGACGCGGGCTCCCTTCGGCCGTTAAGAGGGCAGCTTTCGGCTGGCGCTGTGAGGGGCGAATTCGCCCGCCGGTGGCAGTTCCGATATTCTTATTCGGTACGCCTCCTTAGCTCAGCTGGCCAGAGCGTCTGTCTTGTAAACTGAAGGTCACCGGTTCGAATCCGGTAGGGGGCTCTCACCAACCCCGGTGAACGTGCCATATGCCGCATGTTCCCGGGGTTTTTCTGTGCACTGTTCCAGTGAGTTGAGTTATTCTTCGTCAATGGGAGTCACCTACTCGACGGTTTGTGGAGGCGCCGCTGGTTGGTATGGCAGTGCCCAGCGGCCTCCTCGGCGGGCACGATATTCGTGACGTACCCCGCATCGGAAGTTTTATACTCTCGTTTCGTCCAAAGCCGGTTCTTCCGGCGTGGTCGACACATGTATGCGCTCCACCGATAAAGATTAGCTACATGATTTCCTTGCGACAATAGTGTTAGTAACGATATGCGTCGTTGATGCTCTCATGAGAGATCTGCCAGGGTGTCCGCTAACGCCCATATAGGCCAGTTTTGGATTCGTTCTTGGTCTTCATTGGAAAGTAGATTGAAGCAATGCTGAGCTTCCTCGTGATCGGCAAGAAGTATTGCACAAGCGACCTCGAAGAGAGCTGCGTTGTCGAATTCTCCACGAATCGCTCGGCGCTTCAAAAGTCGTATACCGTCTAAGTCTTCTGGCGTCAGAACCGAGTTCCGGAATTTGATTTGCCATCGATTGATTGCGTGATGGGGTAATTCGCCCTGGCTAGAAATCAGCCACTGATTAAGATTCTTGGAAGCGGAGAGAAATCCTTGTTTGCGGGCTTCATCCTTGTCCGCGGCTCGGATCAGATTGAGAACCGTCTGGTTTGCCAGTTCCATCGTTTCGGGGTACTCGGAGATTGACGCATAGGCCTCCACGATGCGGTCCAGGTGTAAATTCAGCACCGATGGGAGTCGGTCGGCTTCAACAATTTCGTAAGGGGTTACGCGACACAGCTTTTCGGTGCCGGTGTTCGCATCATCGTATTGCATGATGAATTGCCGGTTCAGGTCCGGGGCAAAAAGGTCTCGATATGACCACAACCCGGGTGTCTCACCGTGAAGAGCGATTAATTCAACGCCATATGACCCGACAGGCTGGTAAACTCGGCCCGATCGGTCGAAATCCTGTGGAACTTCGATTTTCTTTACAAGGGCGTGATGCAACTGTACAAGCTGCTTTCCTCGCCTGTCGATCAGCGAATCGAGGTCTACAAGTGCAGGGTCAGTTCCGAGGTAGCCAAACAGCTCGTGTAGGGTCTGTAGATACGCAAAATGCTCTTGGAGTTCTTGATCCTGGCCGGTGGGGTGCAGTTCCACCCCTACTTCTGCGTCGTTGATTCTAAAATTGCCACGCTCCTGACACGCAAGCAGGAACCCTAAGTCGTTGAACCGGCCTCGCAGGCTGTTTTGCATGGATATAGTGATTGATCCAACGGGCTGATCTGGGGTTTCAGTTCTTCGAATGCTGAGTCCAGGGCTTAGCTGCAATTCCACGGTTTCCTTGTCGATTCGACGACGCACCGGACCGTGGAAAGTGAACGGGCCGCAGCTAACAGTCAGGTCGGTTCGTTCTCCAATGTACGACTCGGGAACGATCACGAATTCAGCTTTCAACGGGGCCGCGGCAATTGCGTCCGAACTGTATTCCAGCGTGTAATCGATCTCGGAATACTTCAATGTGACGGGGGCGCTAAGGTCTAATGCGCCGTCGGTATAAATCGTGAGCTCGCCTGGCTGTTTCAGTAGCGCGGCGTCAAGTCGTAACTCTGGGGATTCCTTCTTAGTCTGCAGAGCGAAATTTACAATCCTTTCCACCGCATTAGCTTCTGACGGAAACTTCTTAAGCAGAATGGAAACTGTTTTCTTGTCGGACCCTGCCTTGTCGAGCAGATCCTGAATCTTGTAAGGATTCAGAATGATATAGAAAGGTTTGCGCTGGTTCGTGTCACCAATCAGAAAAACAACGAAGTACAAGACCCCTGAGGTTTTTATGTAGCCCCTCAAGTCTTCCGTGGATATTGAGAACGACCGTTTGATCTTCGTCTTAGTTGAAACGCGGCGGCCTTTGACCTGGACGTCTACTCGTCCTCGGAAGGTGGCTTTCTTGTAATTTTCATCGTCATGTAGGTCAATGTACCCATCGGTCAACAATGTCTTGTCATTGGTAGTGATAACGGGGTTTAGATGCGGACATCGTGCAAGGATATCGCTGATTTGGTTCACAGCTAGTAGCTCCGCGCTCATAATTTCCATTATGCCCGGATAAAACGGCGCATGGTAGAACGGGATTAAACGGCCAAGGGACACATTTCGACAATAAGAATGCGGTTGAACAGCAATCTGCCGCTGCGTTTGACACCGGTCAGGCCGATGATCCTCATAGTGTTCCTCTCGTCGCGGGGCTGTTTCAGTGCCCTCGAAGGTTTCTATGCACGGGTTCGGCTGACGGATGTCACTTTTTGGTCGGCTTCTTTTTCCCGCCCAGCAGGCTTTTGACGACGGCGGACTCGCGGAAGGTGCGCTGGGCGCGGCGGCGGGCGTCGGTCAGGTTGCCTGAGGCGGTGCTCATTTCCACCGGGCAGGTGTGATTGGCGTCGATCGAGTAGCGGCGGCGGCATTCCGGGCACTCCTCGACCCACACGTTGACCGCGGGGCGGATGAACTTGTTCCAGGTGGCGTGCGGGTTGGTGGAGCTCAGGAACTCCTTGGCCACCTGCGGTTCGACCAGCCGGCCGATCACCTTGCCCACGTAGTTCACCGACAGGATCTTGGTGACCGAGTCGTAGGCGATGTCCTTGTACGCGCCGCCGAACAGCGACTTGCCTCCGGAACGGGTGCCGGTGCGCGCGCTCTTCTCCCGTCGGCGGTCCAGCAGGTTGCCGACCTCCTCCAGGGCGACGGTGGGGCGACGGGCTTCCAGGACGGCTGCGACCGCTTCGGCCGCCTGGTGGCCGCCGGAGCTGGCCCCGTGCTTGCCCAGGGTGGTGGTCTGCCATTCGCCGCTGGCGGTCTTTACCGCGCGCACCCACGAGTGCAGGGTCGCGCCGGAGGCGGTTTTCATTTCGATCGGGATGTCCAGCACCTCGTCGTTGATCGCCTTGGCGAACTCCTTGATGGCGGTGGCCGAAGGCATGCGCAGCTCAATGCCCGAGCCCTTGTAGGTGCGCAGCACGGTGCGCCGGTACCCGCCGGAGGAGTCCCCGGCCAGCTTGGCCTTGGTCCAGTCATCGGGCATCTTGTGGATTTCCTTGCCGGCCTCCTGGTAGTCGGCCAGGTAGGCGGACTTCTCCCAGAACTCGCGGGCGGTCAGCTTGCGCCCACCGTCCCGGACTTCCCTCCTGGCCGGGACGTATCCTTCGCCGGCCAGGGCGGCCAGGCGCAGGTCGGTGGAGTCCTGCAGGGCGATCTTGGCTGTGTTTCGTCAAGTTTAAGTAGGCCATTAAAGCTCTCAAAAGTAGGCCACTTCAGCACCGTTTTAGGCCATTTCAGCGGCATCGCCCCGATGCTGGCTCACGCTCTCGTCCGAGGTGAGCCAGCACCCTTGTGGCCGAGCTGGCCAGGGAGGGGCACTGCGGTGGGCTAGCCACCGTTTCAGCTGTGGCCCAGAAAGGCCGGAACATGCTGCTGTACAGGTGCGTTATCTCATCAACGCGTTCTTCACCCGGTAGGACTGGCCACGGAACTGCAGCAGCCTGCCGTGATGCACCAACCGGTCGATCACCGCCGCGGCCATGTTCTCATCGCCAAAGACCATGCCCCACCGTTTGAACTCCAGATTCGTGGTCAGCAGCAGGCTACGCTTCTCATAGCCGTCGGCAATGACCTGGAACAGCAACCGGGCACCTTCATCGTCAATGGGCAGGTACCCGAACTCGTCAACGACCAGCAGCTGGTTCTTGGCAATGGAGGCCAGCTCCTTATCCAGCCGGCCCTCGTCCTTGGCGCGGCGCAATTGCATCACTAACCCTGCGGTGGTGAAGAACTTCGTCGCGATGCCCCGCTGGCACGCAGCCACCGCCAATGCGGTCGCTAAATGGGTTTTACCGGTACCCACATCTCCGAACAGGATCAGGTCCTGGGCGTGGTCCAGGAAATCCAAATCCACCAGCTGTTCCCGCCCGTAATCCGACGGGAAGGTAATCGCGCTGAAGTCATACCCATCCAGCGTCTTCATTGCTGGCAGCTTCGCGGCGCGCAGCAACCTGGCCCGACGTGATTCAGCACGTGAGGCCTGTTCGGCCATGAGTAGCTCATACAGGAACTCACGCTGCTTCGGGGTGCCCTTACGGGCGAATTCATCCATCACGCTGCTGGTCAACGACGCAGCGCGTCCGGCCTCGACCAGCTCATCAATCTCGATCACGCTCATGCTGCCGGCACCCCCTGCGCGGCGGCACCAGCAGGCTGCTCAACCAGCTGGTCATAGACCCCCAGGTCAACGATTCCCGCCTCGAACTCCGTGCCCTGGGCAATCCGGCGGGCCAACATCCCCAGCGTCGGCCCGGACGGGTCCCCGCCGTCGGTGACTAGCTGCTCAGCGGTGTCCAACGCGGTCAGGAACCCGGTTGCTGACGAAGCGTCATGCAACGCGGTGAAGAACCGCCGCCGATCAACGGATTCAGCCGTATCAATCCAGTCCCGCACCGGATCAGCGAACTGGGCACGGATTGGTGAATTCGCCCAACCCCCTGGCTTGCGGGCCAACACGCCCAGCACGGTTGAAGGCTCGGTGATCGTTTCCGGGTGCTGCCCAAAGACCCTGGGGAAGGAGCGGATCACCGCTGCGTGCTCATCAAGCAGCTCCACCGTCTCATGCCGCAAGGGTCTGCTGAGGGTTTGGTTGACACCGTGATTTATGCCGCCAGAGCGACGGACTCGATTATTCTAGCCTCGAACTGGACAGGGGTCAGTTTCCCCAGCCTGCGTTGCTTGCGTTTGCGGTGATACTTTCCTTCCACCCACCCCACAATCGCCAGGCGCAGCTGTTGGCGGGTGGTCCACCAGCGCCGATCCAGCACGTTCTTCTGCAACAGGCTGAAAAACGATTCCATGGCCGCATTGTCACCGGCCGCACCGACCCGGCCCATGGATCCGACCAGCCCATGACGTTCGAGGGCCTGGGTGAATTTCCTGGAACGGAATTGACTGCCGCGGTCTGAATGCACCCGAACCCCACGTGGGTGTCCACGGTGTGCCACCGCCATCTCCAGGGCGTTGACCGCCAGCTGGGCCTTCATTCGCGAGTCCATCGAGTAGCCCACGATACGGTTGCTGAACACGTCCTTGATCGCACACAGGTATAGCTTGCCCTCACCGGTGTGATGCTCGGTGATGTCGGTCAGCCACAGCTGGTTGGGCTGCTCGGCGGTGAAATTCCGCTGCACTATGTCATCATGCACCGGCGGACCAGCCGGGGTGCACTTGCGCCGGCGCTTGCTGATCACCGAACGGATGCCCGCTTTGTTGCACAGCCGCCACACCCTGCGCTCGGAGACCTGGTAGCCCAGGTCCTCCAGGTCATCGGCCAGCACCCGGTACCCGCCTTCGGGGTCGTCTTGGTGCAGCTCACGCAGCTTCGCGGTCAGCTCCTGCTCTTCAACATCCCGCGCCGAGACGGGACACTTCAGCCACTTGTAATACGCCTGGGTACTGAATCCCAGGACCTAAGCACGTCACCACCACAGGCACACGTTTCCTGCCTGTTCTGGCGGCCAATTCACGGACGAGCGGGCCCATTATTTTGGGGAGCGGATATGAGGCTGGGACAGGTAGGCCGCGGCCTTGCGCAGCACCTCGTTCTCCATCTCGAGCTCCCGGATGCGCTTGAGCGCCTGGGACATCTCCTTGCGTTCTTCCGGGTCGGTCGACGGTGTCATTCCATGGGAATGGAACCGTGAATCGCGCACCCAGGACTGCAGCGCTGTCCTGGAGATCCCCAAATCATGACAGACCTGCTTCTGGGGAATCCCTGATTCCACCAGCGCCACCGCGTCGCGCTTGAACTCATCAGTGTAGACATTCTTGGGCATTGGATCTTCCTTCGTTTGAGCACCACCTTATCGAGGTGATGCGGTCGAAGTGTCAACCAAACCCTCAGCAGACCCATGGCGTAGCGGCCGGATGCGAATGATGCGGTCATGCTCTCTAGAATATGGCAGATGACCGTCACCCTGGACCGGCTGTTTTGCGGATACGGCACCGTGGTGAGTGTCGCCCAGGTGATCGACGGGATCTACCATCAACTGCGCTGAACTCAGCCGCCTCACGGCACGCCGCATGAGCGGGCGAAAGCCACCTGGGCGCGGAACAAGGCCCTGGCCAACGGCTGGCACAGGATGATGACCGAGGATGTCAGCGAGGCTGCCTAAAACGACGTCATCGAAGCCACCGGAGCGTGCTGCTACGAAGCATTCTTAGCCAACTGTAACCAAACCGTAGTACAAAACGATGGACAAAAAGTGGCGGTCCTCACAAAATAGGATTATCCGATGCGCATGCCTTCAAGAGCCTACCCGGCACGGGCAGCCGCTAGGCCATTTCTTGCTCGTTCGCTGGCGATCTTCGCCCACACGCTTGAAGGGAATGACCATGTCCAAGCACTCGCTTCTCACCAAAATCGGAACCATCGCCGCCTCCGCTGCACTACTCACCCTGGGAATGACCCCAGTCCAAGCCGCCGGCCCACCACCAAACTGGCGGCTTCCATTCCAGAACGGGCAGTCCTGGAAGGCCAACGCCCCGCACGACTTCGAGGGAGAGAAGGGGAGCGCGGCCCAGTGGGGCTCCATCGACTTCGGCCCGCAGAACGGGGCCGCCAACCGGAAGGTTGTTTCCATTGCCGCAGGCAAAGTCTACAAGATTAGCTGCAGCGGGGGATGGTACCTCGGAGTGGATCACGGCAACGGGTGGAAGTCCACCTACTACCACCTGACCAGCCAGCAGTCGGGGCTGATCGGCAAAACCGTCCCCGCCGGCACCTGGCTGGGTGACGCCGGCAACGCGACGCCCTGCGGCGGAAAGTCCTACGCGCCACACGTGCACCTGACCATTCTGAAGGACAACGCGTATACGAATGTGAACAACTTCAAGTTCGGCAACTACCGGATCGTCACGGGATCCGAGACGTACGTCGGCAAGTGGGTCGATGCCAAGACGGGCGCGCTTGTGCTGAACGTCCCGCGGCCGGGGTATATGGTCGGTGCCTTGCGATCCACTACTGCAGCTCCACCACCGTTGAAGAACCTCACGGCCGCACCCAAGCCGGGAACTTGGGCGACCAACAGCGCCCCGGGCCGGATCAACTCGTCGGTGGGCTCCTGGCAGCCCTACCCGGTGGCTGTCTCCCGGCAGTGGCAGCGCAACGGTGCCAATATTCCTGGGGCCAGAGGCAGCTCGTACAGCCTGACCGGCTCGGATTACGGGCGGAAGGTTCGCTTGCGGATGGTCGGGTCCAAGGCCGGATACAACTCGCGGACCGTATACTCCGCCGAGTATTTTGCCGCCAAGGTCGTCAACAAGCCCGCGTACCAGTACGTGAACATCCGCAAGAGCCCCACCGCCAGTTCAGCCTACCTTGGCCGGATCTACGCCGGCAGGATGATTGCCATCCAGTGCTACCAGTGGGGATCCGCGGTGACCGGTCCGTACTCACGGTCGACGATATGGTATAAGATCCCCGGGGCGGGATGGGTGTCAGAAGCCCTCCTGGAAACCAACTCGAACAACCCCGTGGTTCCGCGATGCTAGAAACGGTCTAGCCCGAGCCAGGAACGCTGGAAGACCGTCAGTCCGATCCGGCGCTGACGGTCTTCCATTCTTCGAGCCAGGTTCCGTGGCCGGCGTCGCTGCCTAGTAGTTTTCGGACACGTATTTGTACGCCTTGTCGAACAGGTCGCCCTGGATAGGCAGGCTGTAGTGCTTCAGCACCTTGCGGATCGCACCCCTGACCTGCCGGTCGCCGTTTCGGGTTCTCGCCCAGTTCTCCCAGTCGCGGCTGGCTTCCTTGACCACCTGGTCGATGTCCACGACCACCTTGTCCAGCACCACCGGGGTCCCTTCCGGCTTGTACTCCCGGAAAATCTGGGTGAGCGCCCCGATGTTCGGGTCGGGTAGCAGGTCCAGGCCGGGCCGGCCGGCCGCGTCCTCGGCCTTCTCCGCAGCGGTCAGGTCGGTAGCGATCTCGAGGACGGCCTTCAGCAGATCAATCCCTTCCTTCGCCTTGGTGACCTGCTGCTCGCGCAGGCGATCCAGGCGTTCGGCGATCGACTGGTAGGCGGGGTGGCTCCCGTTGGCTCCCTGGAGCCGTTTCTTCAGCCGGCTGGCGATGGTGTCAAGGACTTCCTCAGCCGAGACGGTGACGGGCTCGCCTGGTGTCGGCTCCTTAATTGCCCCGGTTTCCACGAGAAGGCGGATAGTTACGTGGTCAGCGATTACCAAGTCCGCCCCGTACTTCTTCACGCTCACATCCGAGATCGCGCCGTGCACCAGCTGCATGGTCTTGGCTCCCAGTTGCTCCCACAGCAGCGGGGTGCCCGTGTCGGCGGGGGTCAGGTACTCGTACACCCTGGCCAGCCACCGGTAGTCGGCCTTGTGCTGCTCCAGGCGCAGGTTCGGCCAGGCCGACTCCCACAGGCCTTGGAGCATTTCAAACTGGAGTTTGAAATCGTTCTCCTGGTCCGCGTCCGGCAGCCGGCGGGACACCTCGGTGAGCGTGTCGAACGAGAAATCGGTGCGGTCGATCCCCACGAAGCGCACCAAGGTGACCTTCAGTTCGGCTTCAAACAGGTCCACCAAGGATTCCGCGTCGATCTGCTTGCGGGCGGCCTGCGGGTTCGCCGGGTGCATCGCGCGCGCGAACCCCTCACCCAGGCCCACGTAGTCCACGATCAGCCCGTTGAGCTTCTCCTGCTTGGTGACCGGGTGACGCCAAGTCCGGTTGGTGCGGGTGATCGTCTGGAACAGGGTGTGCAGCTTCATCGGCTTGTCCAAGTACATGACGCCCTCAATGGGCGCATCGAACCCGGTGCCCAGCTTGGAGGTGACGATCAGGAACTTCAGCCTGTCGCCGTGCGCGCGGAACCGGTCCAGCAGCTGCTCCTCCTCCGACTCGGCGAGCCGGTAGGGGTGCATGCGCGGGTCATCCTTGGAGTTCACGCTCATCACCACGCCGGCCTCATCCGGTTCGCCCTCGCCGGCCCGCTCCTTCAGCTGCCGGGTGAGCTCCTCATGGTAATCCACGCATAATCCGCGGTCGTAGACGACCACCTGGGCTTTCATCCCCAGCGGGTCAACAGTCGAATAGAAGTGCTCCACCATGTCGGCAACCACTTTGCGCACCCGTTCGGGGTTGGCGAAGAAGGTGCGGGTCCTGGTCGCCTGGGCGGCCAGCGTGTTCTTCTGCTCCTCGGTCAGCCCCTCATCGTCGGCCAGGTCGTCAAACGCCTGGTCCAACTCCTCCTTGCGCACATGGAAGTCCACCAGGCGCGGGGCGACGTGGATGGGCACCGTGGTTCCATCCGCAATGGAACGGTCCGAATCGTAGGTGTTCAAGGCGTGCCCCGGGTCGTCCGGGTCGCCGAACAGTTCGAAGGTGTTGCGGTCCTCATCGGCGATGGGGGTGCCGGTGAACCCGAAGAACCGGGCGTTGGGCAGGGCAGCGCGCAGGTGCTTGCCCAGCTGCCCCTCCTGGGTGCGGTGCGCCTCGTCCACCAGCACGATGATGTTCTCCCGCTCCGACAGCAGCCCCGCCTGGTTGAACTTGTGCACGGTGGAGAAGATGACACCGCGCCGGTCGGCGGCCAGCAGGCGGCGCAGCGAATCCGAATCCTCGGGGGAGACCGTGGATTTCAGGCCAGCCCGGGTAAACTGGTTGGCCATCTGGGTGATCAGCTGCACCCGGTCTGCGATCGCCAGGATGGTCGGGTTGCGCAACGCCGGCTCCTGGGTGAGGCGCATGGCGGCGAACAGCATGGCCAGCGTCTTGCCCGACCCCTGGGTGTGGTGAATCAGCCCCTGCCGTTTGGTGCCGTGCAGGGCACGATCCAGGATCGCGTTCACCGCCTCCACCTGCGGGTAGCGCGGCACGATCTTCACCAGCACCGGCGGCCTGCCGGACACCCGGTGCACCTCATAGATGGTGAAGTCCCGGATGATGGACAGGACCATGGCCGGGTTCAGCAGCAGCTCCACGCTGCGGGCGACCCGCTCCCAGCCGGACATGAGCGGGTCATCGGTGGTGGAACCCCACATGTTCCAGGAGTCGATGGGCTGGCGGATCGACCCGTACCGCAGTTCGCGCCCGTCGGTGGCCACCGAGAACGCGTTCGGGACGAAGAATCCAGGGCGCTTGGTTTCGTAGATGTCGTGGATGTCCCGGGCGGCGTTCACCCAGGTGACTTTGTGGTTGAACCGGGTCTTGGTCTCGATGACCACCACAGGGATCCCGTTGATCCACAGCACCAGGTCGAACCGGCTGGTGTCCCCCGGAGCCCCGAAGGTCACCTCGTCGGAGACGATGAAGCTGTTGCGGTCCGGGTTCTTGAAGTCCATCAGGGTGATGGTTCGGAAGTCCTCGGTGCCCAGGAACTGGTGGGTTTTGCGTCCCTGCAGCCAGGGCAGCAGCGCCTGGCTGGTGGGTACCAGCCCGTCCTCGTGCACGTTGAGGATGACCCGCTGCAGGTCGTCAATGATCTCCTGGCCGCGCGCGGGTTTCTCGGCGATGACCGGGTTCAACCTGGCCAGCGCGGCGGTGAGCTCACCGGTGAGCAGCACGTCCTCCGTGGCCCGGGCCAGCTGGTTGCCCGGCACGTGCTTCCAGCCGGCCTTCACCAGCAGATCCAGCACCGGTGCCTGCACCGTGTTCGCCTCGTTGAAACCCGCCATCAAAACCCCTTGACCAATCAGCTACCCGTCAGCATACGCAAAAACCAGCAACCACCATGCGCTCATTACGACACCGACGCGGTTGGAATCACCAAGTCGTACGCCTCCGGAATCTCGTGAGCACCCGACAGCAGCGCGGTCAGCAGCTCCGACCGAAGGGTGCGCAGGGACCTGGAGTGCTCTGCCGCTAGTTGCCTCGCATTTTGCAATTCCTCTGCGACTCGTGACGCTGCTACCCGGTCGCTGCGAGTCAACCACGGAATTGTCATGCTATTCCACTTGGACTTCGAGACGATCGGCATTGTCGAGACCCCGGCCTCGGTTGCTATGGCGGACTGAAAATAGTCACTCGAAAGCATCAATGCCACAAACCTAGCAGCGGATTCATCCATCCCTGTGATGGCATTAATTTGCTGATTGAAGGTTGCTTCTTCAGTCGTCACGCCAACTTTCCCGACGGATGCTCCGATGCAAACCTGAAGAACAGCCCCAGCCGGCACAGATCGACCATTCTTGCTGGCACCGGCCTTGCTTACGAAGCGAGTGTATCGAGAGACATCTGCACCAGACTTGTCTAGATCCGACGGAGTTACAAATGGCACGTCATTCGTTGCCCAGAAATCTTCGTTTTTGGTCGATGGAGTGGCACCCGTGACTGTTTTGCCAAGTTTTTCGATTTCAACGAAGTTATTTCCGGTTAGCCACAAAGAATTGGCGATTTCAAGCCGTGTCCTACTGATGTCGCTTTCCAAATCCTCGGCCGCTTCGATGGTGTTGTCCAGGGCACCGATCAGATCAACGATTCGACGCTGCTCGGCAAGAGGCGGGAGAGCAACAGGGATGGACTCGAAGGCCCCCACCGACAAGGTTTTACGGCGCAACACCGACCCTGTGCAGCGCTCAGCCATCGCATCGTGAAATGACGGAAACGTCGTGAGAAGCGCCATGAAACATGGCAGGATTCTACCCGTGTCCAGCCTGAAGACGGGAAACGTCTGAGGTGTGACAAATGCGCCTTCAAAATCCTTCGTGACCACAGTCGAAGGGGCCTCGAAAGCGGTGATCGTGCGGTATACCAAGTTGTCCGACTCTAGCCTCATGAGCTTCGTGAACTTCATAGAGTCCCCGCGAATAGGCGCTCTTCGCGCCAGCCCCCAGCCGCTTCTCTGAACCCCAACTATCTCGTACTCGGAGGATGGCTCAACAGCTGTAAAGTCGGTGCGCTTGGAGATTAGGTCACCCAGCCGCACGGTTTCCCAGTTAGAAGTCATAGCCGGCCGCCTTCAGTCGCTCGGCCAGGACGGCTTCAGCCGCGGCGAGCCGTTCCCGGGATTCCTTGTAGTCAATGAGTGCTTCCTCCACATTGGCTTCAGCGACGGTTTCGTTTTTGAGGTAGCGGCCAATGTTCAGGTCGAACCCGTTGTCCTCAATTTCGGCCAGGTCGACCAGGCGCAGGCTCAGCCCTTCTTCACCGTCGATGTCCACGCCTTGCTTGTAGGCGGCGTCGATCACCTTGATGTCCTCGTCGGACATGCTGTTCTGGTTCTTGCCGGATTGAACCCGTTCGCTCGCGTCAATGAACAGTACCTTGTTCTCACGCTCGGCCGGCTTGCGGTCGCGGAACACGAGGATCGCCACCGGGATGCTGGTCGAGTAGAACAGGTTGTTCGGCAGGCCAATGACGGCTTCGAGGATATTGTCGCGCACCACCGCTTCACGGATGCGCGCCTCGGCGCCACCACGGAACAGGGTGCCGTGCGGCATGACCACCCCGACCCGGCCGGTGCCGGGCTTCATGGTGGCGATCATGTGCTGGATCCATGCCCAGTCGCCGTTCTTCGCCGGCGGGACGCCGTACTTGTTGCGCCCGTACGGATCCTTCACCCAGTCGGCGGCACCCCAATTTTGGAGTGAGAACGGCGGATTTGCGATGACGATGTCGAAGGTGCGCAGCGCGTCGCCGTCCTTCAGCTTCGGGGAGCCGAAGGTGTCACCGCGGGCGATGGTGAAGTCCTCCATGCCGTGCAGGAAGAGGTTCATCTTGGCGATCGCACTGGTGGTCAGGTTGACCTCCTGCCCGTACAGGCGCAGGGTGTGCGGGTTGCCGCCGGCCGCCTTGATCGCGGCCACGGTTTCGACCAGCATTCCGCCGGAGCCACAGGCGGGGTCGGCGATGCTGTCCCCGTGCTGCGGGGCCAGCAGCTTCACGAGCAGGTGCACGACGTGGCGCGGGGTGAAGAACTCGCCGGCCTTCTTGCCGGAGGCTTCAGCAAACTCACGCAGCAGGTATTCGTAGGCGGAGCCGAGCATGTCCCCGGACACCGAGTCCGGATCCAGCCGCACCGAGTGGAAGGTGTTCAGCAGCGCGGTGAGTGCCGACTGGGGGAGCCGGTCCTGGTTCGCCCAGTTCACATCCCCGAAGACGTTGGCCAGGGACTCGGGGTTGGCCAGCTGCAGCTGCTTGAGCACGGTTTGCAGCTTCTCGCCGGTGCCGGAGGTGGTCTCGAAGACGTCCGCCCAGTGGCAGCCGTCGGGGATGACGAACGGGTGGTAGTCGGCCTCGGCCTCGTCGGTGAGTTCATCGCCGAAGTCGGCGACCGCCTGGGCGTGCTGGTAGTCCCAGTTGTCGCTGATCCATTTGAAGAACATGACCGGGAACACGTACGCCTTGAAGTCGCCGGGATCCACCGGCCCGCGCAGGGCATTGGCGGCCGCCCACAGGGTGGATTCCAGCTGCTGCTGGGTGAGGTGACCTGGTTCAGTGGGTGCGAGTGTCACTGGGCTTCCGTGCTCCTTTGGCCATGTCCACGAAATTCCGCGGCTGTTTCATTCCATCATGCCAAACTCCTGCGAGAAGGCTCGATTATGGACTGTCCCTCATGTATTGAGTCGGCCCGACAGCTGGCGACTCAAAGCAATTCGGTAACTAAGTGTCCGGGGTGTTGTCCGGCTGCCCCAGGCACCTGGACAACAAAATCCGGCCCAACTTCCGCGGGATTCCACGGCTAAATGAGCGCCTGCCCCAGAAACCCCAGCTACCCGGCGGAAAACAACACCCCCTAGAGGGATTTGATGGAAAGTGAATCAACAATCCGTTCCCTCTAGGGGACGTGTGTTTAACCGGACAAGTGGGGCAGATGAGGCGCCAGTTAATGCTATTTAACTAATATTCCTTATATATAAAGGTAAGTAGTAGTAGAGGGGGCCTTGTTCTTCTTGTCCGAAAACGTGTCCGAAAATCTTTCGGACTGGGGTAACTGGGCCAGGAGTATAGCCAAAGGAGATACTCGGCGGGCAATGATGCCCGAAATGAGCCCAGCCCATATTTCGCCGCATAAACGGGGGAGAGCCTGAACCGTCCTGGGGCAGGCGCTAACGACAAGGAATCCCCGTGCTTGCACAACGGATCATCAAGGACGCCTGGGCCTTCTTGGCCGCCGCGTTCCTCATCCTCGCCGTCATCGAGATTTTCTCGCTAGACCTGTACTTCATCATGCTCGGCGTCGGCGCACTGACAGGCGCGGCAGCCGATTTTGCCGGTGCTCCCGCATGGCTTCAGGTCGTCCTGTTCGACATGGCCTCCATCGGCATGCTTTTTCTCTGTCCGGCCGATCGCCATGCGTCACCTGCGCAAGTCGCCGGACGACGCGCGCACCTGCGTTGAACGCATTGGAGTCTCCGAGGCGAACATCATGCAGGACGTCACCGAGACCGCGGGCCTGGCCAAGACTGACGCGCGTCCAGCCGTTCGGGTCGGCTCCCGCCCAACTGTTGCTTGTCCTACGTTGGGTGATCACGCCGTAACAGTTGGGTTGACCCGCACCTGGTGCCAAGCGTACGAGCAAGCATAGCCGGCGCTGAGCAGGTGCGGGCCTCACCTCACCAGTCCGGTTCGTTCTCCGCGTGGCGCGTAGCCCATACCGGAACGGGAACTGTCACCGGGGCAGCGGCAGGCTGCGTGGCCGGGGTGGCCTGCCGTGGGCTGCCCGCGCGATTATCGCGCTGGCCGGATAGTCGCAGCGGCACGCTACGCGGGACCCCGATTTCTGCGAGGTATGGAGCAACCTCCTCAGGCTCAATGAGTACTGCTTGGAAGCCCTGAACGGTGCCCCCATCCGTGTAGGAGAGACCGAAGCCCGGGCGACCTGAGAAGAGGTCGGAGATTTCCTCGCTCGCCTGGGCGGCCATTTCACCGGGGAACAGCATGCCCAGCGCCTCACGGGAAGGCAGGCGGGCGGGGGAGACAAGTTGCACCACGGTGCCCATCCGCTCGCGCACCTGACCTGGCAGGTCGGTGGCATCCGGCCGCTGGGTGAGGATGAGCAGGTGGATGCCGGCAGAGCGGGCTTCACGCGCGATCATGGCGACCTTACCCTGGATCCGGGCCACGTTGGAGGAATGCGCATTCCAGTCGTCCAGCATTTCCTTAACCACTGGGCTTGCTTTTGGGTCACCAGAAGGCTTCTTATCAACCGCGATGAGCCCAGCCCACTCGTCAATCACCACTAGCCAGGGACGAATGCTCCCGGCGGGCAGATCCTGCCAATTTTCAGCCCCAGCCTGGTCGATCACCTCTACTCTGCGGCGCACCTCCGCGTACACGGCATCCAGGGCTTCGGCGGCTTCCTCCACAGAGTCCACCGCTCTTCCGGCCAAGCCGCCCCGCGTCCCCTTTGCTAGCCTGCCCATCCCCATGGGTCATGCTTGCCTTTCTAAAAGTGGTGCAGTCGCTCCCCAGCTCACCGCCCCATCTTGAGCCAGCTCCCCAGCGGCTCTACAGGTACTAAGGGGGATAGATCGAATTCGGTTCACGCGTTGTAAAACACCTAGTCAATCTTTCTTCCTGCGTTCAGGGCTGTCAGGGCACTGATCCGGTCAGGTGCAGTTTTTGGTCGCTGAATGTAGTGGGCGAGGGTGGTGCGCGAGTCCGTGTGGCGCAGCTGTGCCGCGGCGGCCTCAATCCCGTGGGATTCGCTGACGATGGTGGCGACAGCCCGCCGGAAGGCGTGCGGATGGATATAAACCGGCAGCTTGTGGTCGCTCTGCTCCAGAATCGTTTTTAGGGACCTGCGGATCGCCGACGGTGCGGTGAAGGTGCCGCGAGCGGTGGCAAAAACCGGATCGTCCAAGCCCTTGTACTCTGTGACCTCGTGAATCCGGGCAAGCATTCTGGTGATCTCAGGACCTATCCGTAGGTAGCCCTCGGAGTTTGCGGTCTTTGGATACGTCTGACGGACCAACCGGCTGTTTTCATCCAGTGTTCCGCAAATGTGGATAGTGCCAGCGGTCAGATCCACGTCCCGCCAGCGCAGGGCCATGACTTCTCCAATTCGAGCCCCGGTTTCCAGCATGAGCTCGGTGGCGTGAATCACGCGCGGGTGAGGCGGCCTACCGGGAAAACCCTTTCCTGCAACCCGCTCGTGCAGGATCTGCCGCAAAATCGCGAGGTCACTCGGAGAAGGCGCCTCCACCGGGGTCACACCCTTGGTAAGCAGCCGCACGTGGTCAAAAACGTTGTCCCGCCCCGCGTAGACCCCCAGACGCATCGCATTACCCATGGCGCGGGAGAGGAGTCCCTTGACGTGCCGAGCCCGGGTGGCACCCTCCAAGGTGGTGGGATCAATGAGTGTCAGCAGCTGTGCCTGGGCGTGAGCCACGGTGAGCTCATGCAGGCGTACGCCGCCCAGCAGTCGGAGCGCATGATCTGCCGAGTTCCTGTACGGCCTCAGCGAGGACGTGGTGATGGCTTTCTGCCCGGTGGTGCGCGCTTCGGGGCTCTTGACTTGCAAGGACGCGAGGTAGAGCTCGACTATGTCCTTGACGGTTGGCATTTCACTGGAGGAAGCGACACCGTTGCGCAGCCGGTCCGCGTGTTTGGCGCGCAAGCCCAGCTCGGCGGCGGTTTTTGTGCGCCCCTGGGCGGTGAGGACCCGCCGCGTGCCGCTGGTGTCGCGGAAGGCACCACGAGCCGTCCACTGCTTCCGCCCGGAATCGTCAGTCGAGGAGGTCACCGCGGTCACGGAAAGCTCGCCCGGCTGCAGTGCACGGCGCCCCATTATGCCGCCGCCTTGTCAGAGAGCAGGCCCTCTACATATGCGAGGACCTCATCGCGCTTGTAAAGAACCCGGTTCCCCACCCGGGCGCAGCGAGGGCCCCTCCCTGTGCTGGCCCAGTTCGCCAGGGTCTGGGGACGCTGCCGGAGCAGGAGTGCGGCTTCGGCACGGGTCAAGTAGACGGGCAGGGCATCGGCCTGCGTGGGCAGGCTCTGTGATGGTGATTCGGTCATAAGCCTACTAAGGGGCGGGGTTCGATTTCGGTTCACTCGCGACTTCTGCTCGACGTTTACTCGACGTTTTGGAGCGAGGGTCGCCGGTAAGCGCCGGTAACTTGCGGTAATCGTCCGTGAGTACTTCTTCCTTGTCATCTCGCGGTTTAGCGTGTCGATCCCCGATATTTCGGTGGCGCGGAATCAGGTGTTTTGCCTCGCTGTGTAAACTGAAGGTCACCGGTTCGAATCCGGTAGGGGGCTCTCTTCACCCCGGCGAGCATGCGCGTTCGAGCATGTTCCCGGGGGTTTTGCTTTTCCCTTTCCCAACGCTCACCCTTCCCGCCATTAGGGCTGACTTGAGCGTGCAGGGCTGGCCCTCTGACGTCCGGTAACCATCGCGTTCGCCGCCCGAGGGACATCGGTACCCTGAGAGAATCCTCAAAAATCTGGAAGATCTGAATCTTCGCGGCTATCTTCTCCCTACACCTGCCGTTGTTGTGGCAACCGTTCTTGCGTTGCTGCTCGTAGTCGGTTCCACTCACACGCAGCGTGACTGATGGGGACATTCTGGAAGTTGCGAGTTGTGGAGGTTAGGACAAATGCCAGGTCGAGTCGCCCGGTCGCGTACCGCACAGCGGGTCTCGGAACTGATCGGAACCCGCCATGGTCGCCAATACCTGCAGCAACACGGTTGGATGCCGGGCATGCCGGTCATTATGACCGGGCCCCGGGAACCACTGGATGATGTGATGGGGTTGGTCTCCGTCCACGAAGGACCGAGCCTGGTCGCAATGATTGACCCAATCAGCGACCAGTTGCGGTTTCTGCATGTTTCATTGCCTACCCCAGTCCTGCAGGTAGTAGGACTGGAAGCCCCTGGAACCATAATCAGTTCCTTCTTTGACCGGGCCAGGCGAAGCGGTTCGGTTACATTTCGGGTGAAGTACTGGCCTTACAGTGCGGTCGCCCATGCCCTGCCGCCCAGGTTTGCCCAGCCACTGGTCGCACCGACCGCCGCAACCACTAGGGCACAGATGGTGGAACCACAACCGTTCGGCGCGAGCTTGTCGGCCCGTTCCTAAGCGTTCGGGAGCCGATGTGAGGAGCTGAGAAACCGACTTTCTGCGGAACCCGGTGCCCCACTTCGACCAAAGACAGCGCTCGTGTACGTCCGGGGCGCTCGCCGGAAGCTGGTTCGAAGACAAAAGTGTGCTGAGAACAACCCGCATGCGGTGGTGCCGCAGGCTCAGCGGGGGAGTTGACTCGGTATTCTGGAAGCCGGCGTAAGCCCGAAACCTTCTTCGAGCAAAGGACGAACGATGGCCGGTGGACTGGTAGCACTCCTCGACGACATCGCGGCTCTGGTCAAGCTGGCCTCCACCTCATTGGACGATGTGGCCTTGGGCGCCGGAAAGGCCAGCAGCAAGGCGCTGGGTGTCGTGGTGGATGATGCCGCGGTCACCCCGCAATATGTGGCCGGAATTTCGCCCAAGCGCGAGCTGCCGATCGTGTGGAAGATTGCGCTGGGCTCAATCCGCAACAAGCTGCTGATCATCCTGCCGCTGGCGCTGCTGCTCTCACAGTTTGCCCCCTGGGCGCTAACCCCCTTGCTGATGCTGGGCGGCACCTACCTTGTCTTCGAAGGGGCGGAGAAGGTGCTGGAATTGTTGCACATCATCCGCCACCACGACCCGGTGTCCGGCGAACAGGTGCGCGATGAAAAGTCGATCATCGGTGCCGCGGTGCGCACGGACTTGATCCTGTCTGCGGAGATCATGGTGATCTCCCTGAACGAGGTCGCCGCCGAGGGCTTTTGGATGCGCACCATGATCCTGATCGCGGTGGCCCTGGGCATGACCATTGTGGTGTACGGGGTGGTCGGGCTGATCGTGAAGATGGATGATGTCGGTCTGCACCTGGCCCAGCGCACCTCCCACTTCCTGCAGTTGATCGGCCGGACCCTGGTCAAGGCGATGCCGGTGATCATGTCCGTGCTGGGCAAGGTCGGTGTGGTGGCCATGCTCTGGGTTGGCGGACACATCATCCTGGTCGGTCTGGACGAGCTGGGCTGGCATGCCCCCTACGCGCTGGTGCACCACCTGGAACTGGCGGCCGCCGGAGCCACCGGCTCCGCTGGTCCGGTTATCGGGTGGCTGGTGAACACCGGGCTCTCCTGCGTCGCCGGACTGCTGGTGGGCAGCGTCGTGACTGGCATCGTGCTGGGGATCCGCCGGATCCGCCAGGGCCGCAGCGCCCAGCAAGCCTAATCCCGGGCCCCGTGCGGTGACATCCGCAGGGGCGCGGTGAACCTGGTTGTGGATAGGATTGGTCGGATACGGCCGTTGCCGCACTCGCCTTGCGGTCGGGAACGGAACCGGGCCGCCGGATGGGGCAGAACCGGGCTAAAGTGTCGGCGAGCCATGGAAAGATCAAAGCGTGTTGAGCAGTGAACAAGTAAAGGCAGCAGCCGCGGCCCGGCATGGGCGCGGCGCCTACTTCACCCCGGAACCCATAGCACGCTTCATGACCGGCTGGGCACTGGACCAGGGTGCTCGCCGGGTCCTGGAACCTTCCTGCGGAGAAGCACAGTTCCTGACCGTCGCGCATGAACTGCTTGATGACGGGCGCGGGGCCGCCAGCCTGCACGGCATTGAACTGCATGAGCCGTCGGTGCACGCCGCCGAACGGATCCTGGCCGAGCACGGGGCCAGCGCGCAAATCCGCTGCGCTAACTTCTTTGAGGTCACCGGTCGCCAGGACATGGACGCGGTGATCGGCAACCCGCCCTACGTGCGCTACCAGCTGCACCGCGGGGCCGACCGTGAGCTCTCCCGCCGCGCGGCCCGGGCGGCCGGGGTGGAGCTGAACGAACTGGCCTCGGTGTGGGCCGCATTCGTGGCCCACGCAACCACTTTCCTGCGGCCAGGCGGACGCCTGGCGCTGGTGCTGCCCGCCGAGCTGATGTTTGTGAACTACGCGGCCCCGGTGCGCGCCATGCTGCTCGAACGCTTCAGCACCGTCAGCCTGGTGCTGTTCCAGGAGCGGGTGTTCGCCGACGCCCAGGAGGAAGTGGTGCTGCTGCTGGCCGACGGGTACGGGCAGCCGGGCAGCGGGGCGTTCCGGCTGCACCAGGTGCACAACGCCCTGGGCCTGCAAAGCCTAGAGCCCGGGGTGCTGCATCCGGTGAGTGACCCGGCCGAACGCTGGACCAGTTCGCTGGCCTCCCTGGAAGCGCGCGGCATCTACGACACCGCACTGGCCAACGCCGAATTCGTTCCGCTGCAGACCTGGGGTGAAACCTCCCTGGGGGCCGTGACCGGGAACAACAAGTGGTTTACGCTCAGCGAGCCGGACGTGGCCGAGCTGGGGCTGGCCGAGCAGGACCTGATCCGCATTTCCCCACCGGGTTCCCGCCACCTTCGCGGACTGGAACTGGGGCAGGAGGACTGGGAGAGGTTGCGTGAGCACGGTGCAGCCACCTACTTGTTCCGCCCGCAGGGCTCTGCCTCCCCGGCGGGTCAGGAGCTGATTTCCGCCGGGCAGCAGATGGGCGTCGACTCCGCATACAAGTGCCGGGTGCGCACCCCCTGGTGGCGGGTTCCGATCCTGGCGGTGCCGGATCTGTTCATGACCTACATGAACGCCGATACCCCCAGACTGACCACGAACCATGCCCAGGTGCATCACATCAACTCCATCCACGGGGTCTACTTGGGGGCGGATGTGCGTGAGGTGGGCCGGGAACTTTTGCCGCTGGCGTCCCTGAACACGCTGACCATGCTGGGCGCCGAGATTGTGGGTCGCTCCTATGGCGGGGGGATCCTGAAGCTGGAACCCTCGGAGGCCGACCGGCTGCCGGTGCCCAGCCCACACCTAGTCCAGGAACACGCCCCGGCGCTGCGTGCCATTCGGCCGGAGGTTGCCAGGCTGCTGCGGGCCGGACAGAAGCTGCAGGCCAGCGCGCTGGTGGACGAGATCGTGCTGGGCCGGATGCTCGGCCTGGACGCGGCGGCCCGCTGCTGCCTGGAGGACTCCCGCACCCATCTGCTGCAGCGGCGCAAGCTGCGCGGCAAGGCGGTGCGGAAGGCGCAGGCCAACATCGGGCACGCGGTGCGGGCAGGGAAGAATGCCGAGACCGGAATGAACAACTCCAACGGCAGGGAAACGGGGAACTAGGAACCAGATGGGGCACGAGAAGACGCTGGCCTTTGCCGAATTCGATACGGTGCTCTCCAGCGCCGCCAAGGACTCTCCCTGGTTGCTGGAAGGGGCCGTGCAACAGCAGTTCCAGCCGTCCTACTCGCTGCTTGAACAGTTGCTGAGCATCCCGGTGCGATCCAAGGCCGTCACCCGCTCCGGCCGCTTTGCCCAGGCAGTGGATGCGTGGCTGGCCCACGAGCTGCGGCGTGCCGGGTTCGATCAGGATCTGGTGTGGCCGCGCACCGAGGCGCCGCGGGTGCTTTCCTCCGACATCCTGGACCTGCTGCGCCGGCTGCCCGAACGACTGGCCGAGGAAGTTCACGAGGCGATCCTTGCCGGCAAGGCCGGCAGCACCGATGCCCGGATCCTGGGTCGGGCCTACATGAAGCAGACCGATGTGGTGATGACCCACTGGTCGCGGGGCCCGGAACTGCTGCTGAGCACCAAGGCAATGACTTCATCGTTCGGGAAGAACCTGGCCAACCGCTACGAGGAAGCGTATGGGGACGCCGCCAACCTGCGCGCCCGCTACCCGTTGGCTGCCGTGGGCTTCTACTTCGTGCAGCGAGCCACGATCCTGCGCACCGAACCGGCCGCGTTCCGCCGCACCGTGGATATGATCCGCAAGCTGCGTGATTTCGGGGACGGCTACGGCTATACGGCCACCGGTCTACTGCTGGTGGACTGGGATGAAGCCGACCCGAACCCTACCGTGCAGGTGGAGCACGACGCGGTGCCCGAAGACGTGGCCACCGAACAGTTCATGGCCACCATGATCGACACCGTGCTGCAGGTGACTCCCATCGACCTGCACGAGGTGGCACGGGCCCGGCGGGACGGGATCCCGGAGCCGGTGTCCAGCAAGGACCCGGCTGCGGACCTGCAGGACCCGCTCTTCTAGCCCCGCTGCTAGTAACCAGCAGGGTGCAGGTCGTGGTCGGTCTGTTGGCTACCGCAACGACACGGCGCGCATCCCAGCGCGTGCGGCACGGTGATGGTCGGCAGGACCGGGTGGACCCTTTCTTGCGCCTGGACCGGCACCGGATCCAGTGAAGGTTGACCGGTTCCAAGGGACAGGGGGAGGCTGTTCGCCCGGTCGCGGGCTGCGGCGGTGGCCTGGTAGATGAACATGCCCTGCCCGTCGAACTCATACTCGCGCTCCAGGGCCCACAGCTCGGAGCGCTCGTAGAAGGCCCATGACGCCGGATTGGCGGCGTGGATGACGGTGATCGCAGTGCGTCCCGCGTCCAGGGCATGGGCCAGCCGCATCTCGGCGACCCGCTGGCGAATGCCCATCCGCCGGTAGCGCGGATCAACCACCATGCAGCCCAGCTCCACCGCATCCATCAGTTCGGTGGGAGCCACCACGCTGTCGTGGACAATCCCCGCCGCAACCAGTGCGCCTGCATCGCGCACTGTGACCACCAGCAGGGCGCGGTCCATTTTCTGATGCCAGCGGGCGTCAACACGTGGGTAGAGACGGGCCAGCTCCTCGCGCTCGGCGGCGGTTGGGGGCATGGCAGACAGGGCATAGTCCAAGAAGGGGAGCACTGGGATCGGTCCTAAGAAGTCAAGAACGAACGAAAGGAAAAGATTTCCGTCACCCCTGGTGACGGAGGGTTTCGTTGGCCTTTAGGGGACCGTTGCCGGCGGCTTCCGGCAGCTTCCTTGTAGGGCCCAGTTTGGCGGCTCGATGAGCCACAGAAAAATTATGCGGTTCCCAAGCGTCGGGAACAAGCGGGAAAGGGGTCCGGAATGTTAAATCTGTGTTAACCGCTGGCAAGGCGGGCTATCGGCCCTCGAACGCCGCGCCGTGAAGCACGGAAAGGCGCCGAAAGGGACGCCTGTCGGCAGGAGGATCGACCCCGATTTGGTGGCGGCGGAAAATGCCAGTAATATCGTTTAGGTGCCGCGGTGAGAAACTGCGGAAAGCACTTCTGGATCTTTAGCTCAGTTGGTTAGAGCGTTCGCCTCACACGCGAAAGGTCGCTGGTTCGAGTCCAGTAAGATCCACCAAAAACCCCCACAAGAATCTTGTGGGGGTTTTCTCGTATCCAAGCGGGTAAGCGGTTCCTGGCGGCCAGGTCCGCCAAGCAAGCTTCTGCTCGGCAGGCCCGGCCGGGAACGGTTCGCCGCGCTACTGGGCCAGCAGTTCGTGAACCCGCGGCTTGACCACGGTGCCCAACAGCTCAATGCTGTGCATCATCACTTCGTGGGGCAGCGTGCCGTTGGAGTACTTCATATCCACCCGGCTCAGACCCAGCATCTGGGCAAAGCGCGCGATTTTTTGGGCCACGGTGTCCGGGCTGCCGGCGAGCATTGCCCCGTCCGGCCCCATAGCGGCCTGCAGACGCATCTTCGAAACCGGCGGCCAACCGCGCTCGGCTCCCAGCCGGTTCATCGCCCGCTGGTAGTGCGGCCACAGCAGTTCCAGGGCTTCCTCGTCGCTGTCGGCCACCAAGCCATGGAAGTGCGCGGCGACCGGCTGGTCCGGTTTGCCGAAGGAGTCCAGGGCCTTGTGGTAGAGGTTCACCAAAGGCTCGAAGGCCGCGGGCTGCCCGCCAATGATCGCCAGGAACAGCGGAAGACCGTGTCGGGCGGCGCGGATCACCGATTCGGGGCTGCCTCCGACCCCGACCCAGGTGCGCAGTTCGCTGGATTCCAGCAGCGGATAGACCTGCTGTTCCTCCAATGCGGTACGGGTCTGTCCGCTCCAACTGACCGGTTCGCCGTGGCGCAACCGGGCCAGCAGCTCCAGCTTTTCCTCGAACAGGGTCTCGTAGTCGGTGAGGTTGTAGCCGAACAGCGGGAACGACTCGACGAAGGACCCGCGACCGGCGATGATCTCGGCCCGACCGCCAGAGAGCCCGTCCAGGGTGGCGAAGCGTTCGTAGACGCGCACCGGGTCATCGCTGGAGAGCACGGTCACCGCACTGCCCAGCCGGATCCGTTCAGTCACCTGCGACAGGGCGCCGAGCACCACTTCCGGGGCGCTGATAGCAAAGTCGTCCCGGTGGTGTTCGCCCACCCCGAAGAAGTCCAGGCCCGAGGCCTCGGCCAGGCGTCCCTCGGCGACTACGTTGCGCAGCACCTGGCCGTGCGGCAGCAATTTGTCCTTCGCATCCACGGTGATGTCACCGAAGGTTTCCACGCCGATTTCCAGCTTCGTTGACCCGGTTGACTGGGTGCTCACCGGAACCACCTTTCCTCGAGACTTTCATGCAAATACATGCATTCTGGTAACCCTTCGGGGTGGCTGATTCATTCCCCCGAGCCGGTGTTTTGGAAATCACAGATCCCGGGCGGTTTCCTCAGCATGGATCCAGCCTAAGCCCATGCCGCGGTTGTATCGTGAAGTCGTAGCAGGCAACTTCGTTTAAGGGGGTAGATCGGTGGCGCAGCAGGAGCGGGAGAACGAGCCCCGGGAGCAGGTGAATCCGGGGGCGGACCCGGATCCGAAGGTCTCGAGTCTGCCACGCATCAGCGCCAACGAAATCAGGCTTGGATCCCCTCTGGAAGCCAGCGAACCAAGCCAGCCCTACACCTCTTCGTGGCCGCTGCATGATGCCCCACCGGTCCCCGAAGACCCCACCGCCACCATCGCCGCCGCGGAGATCGGCGACCTGGAAGCCCGGACCGGCCAGGTGACCACCGAAGACGGGGTGACCGTGGTGCCCACCCGCGCGAACCCGGTCGCCCGGCGCCTGTTGGCCAAGATGTGGGTTTCCGACGCCCCGCCCACCCAGGCGCTGAACATCGTCGAACGGCTCAAGGGCACCCCTTACGCCAACCCCCAGATCAAGGACACCGAGGCTTCGGCCCGCCCGGTCCTGGAATTCGCGCTGGATCTGGCCGAAACGCTTTTCCGATACGGGGCCGGGGCCCTGGAGGTGGAGACCAGCGTCATCGCGGTCACCGCGGCGCTGGGGCTGAAGCACGTGGATGTGGATGTCACCAACCAGTCGATCCACCTGAACTACAACCCGACCGACGCGGACGGGTTCTCGGTGCTGCGCGTAGTGCGCTCCTCGACCGCGAACTTCGCCGGGCTGTGCCTGGTGCACGAGCTGGTCTCCGACGTGATTTCCGGGGGCATTGAAATCACCCAGGCTGCGACGCGGCTGCAGGTGATCATGCGCAAGCCGCGCCCCTTCCCGCGCTGGTTCGTGGCCACCGCGCGCGGCGTGTTCGCCGCCGCGTTCGTGCTGTTCATCGGAGGTTCGGCCCTGGGCGCGCTGATCGCCTTCGGTTCCTCCTCTCTGGTTTCGCAGATCATGAAGTTCGGCAACCGCTGGCGGGTGCCCGAATTCTTCACGGTGGCGGCATCCACCTGTGCGGTGACCGCGGTGGCGCTGATCGGCTTCGCGGTCCACGCACCCATTGACCCGGCACTGGTGGTCGCCGGCGGCATCCTGCTGTTGCTGCCCTCGGTGCGCTTCGTCTCGGCCCTGCAGGACGCGATCAACGGCTTCCCGGTGACCGCGGTGGGCCGGCTGTTTTCCGCCGGGCTGATCTATACGGCGATCCTCACCGGCATCTCGGTGGCCCTGGTGATCAGTTTTATGCTCGGCGGCACCGAAGTGGACGTGCACCAGATCCAGCAGATCTCCTATCCGCAGTGGTTCATGATCCTGCTGGTGGCGGTTGCCATCGCCGCCGGCGCGATCTCCGAACAGACCGCGAAGAAGCTCGTGCTGCCCACTGTGGTGATCGCGGTCATCGGCTACCTGGTGCTGCTGGTGTGCAATGCGCTGGGGCTGGGGGAGCGGGCCACCCCGGCCGTGGTGGCCACCGTGATCGGCTTTGCCGCCCGGTTCACCTCGGAGAAGCTGCGCACCCCGCAGCTGGTGATTGCCTCGCCCGGGGTGTACTTCCTGCTGCCGGGCCTGATGATCTTCCGTTCCATGTACGGGATCGTGCTGGAAACCGACGCCATGGACCAGGCGCTGGTGGAGATGTTCAACGCCTTTGCCATCATGCTCTCGATCGCCGGCGGCGTCGTGTTCGGCGACACGCTCTGCCGTCCGCTGATTGCCGGGGCCGGACGGGAACGCAAGCGCATTCGACGCCGGTAACGCCTTGGCTGACCATGCCGCCGGGCCGACTAGGCCGGCGGCAGCTGCCAATCCACCGGCGACAGGCCCAGCTGCTGCAGTTCACGATTCACCGCGCTGAAGGGCCGGGAACCGAAGAACCCGCGGGAGGCCGACAGCGGCGAGGGGTGGGCGCTGCGCAATTGAACCATCGTCGGCATCGCCGGAGCCAGTTTTTGGGCGTGCGCACCCCACAGGATCGCGACCACCGCCGGGGTGCGGCGGTTCAGAGTGGTGATCACCGCGTTGGTCACCGCATCCCACCCGAGTTTCTGGTGTGATCCGGCCTGCCCGGCACCCACCGACAGCGTCTGGTTCAGCAACATCACCCCCTGCTCCTGCCAGGCGCTCAGATCCCCGTGGACCGCTGGCGCCACGCCCAGGTCATCTTCCAGTTCCCGGTAAATGTTCTTCAGGCTGCGCGGCAACGGGCGAACCTGCCGGTCGGTGGAAAAGCTCAGCCCCACCGGGTGGGACGGTGTCGGGTAGGGATCCTGGCCCAGGATCAGCACCTTCACCCGCTGAACGGGCAGCTGCAGGGCACGCAACATCAGCCGGGGTTCGGGCAGAATCTGTTCACCGGTCAGCGAGCGTTCCGAGAGCCGGCGGGCCAGGGTGCGCAGCGTGTGGTCCAGCGGCAGCAGCGTTGGCACCCAGCTCGGATCGATGACCCCGGTCTCGGCCATCGCCGCCGCGCCGTGGAAGAACGGGAAATCTTCGGGCGTGAAGCTCGCCGCGGCGGGCTCGGCGGATGCGGCGAACAGGGCCGGTTGGTCGAAGCTCATGGCACCATTCTTCCCTGCCGCGGCCCGTCGTGCGAAGCGTCACCGGGAACCGGCGGAGGAAAACGGCTAGAATTGTCTATGGCGTAGCGCCGGGAATACCCAGATGGAAGAGTGTTCCCCAGTGGTTTCCAACGGTTTGGATCGAGGTGGATGAGCATGGCGGATGAAGGCATCTTGGTGGATTTCGTGATGAATCCAGATAGCGAGCTCGATGAGCGCTCGCAGCAGATCCTGAGCATGGAGCGGCTGTGGTGGAAGTATGCCGGGGCCAAGGAACAGGCCATCACCAAGCAGTTCTCCATCTCGCCGGCGAACTACTACCAGCTGCTGAATCAGCTTATTGAAACGGATGCGGCGCTGGCCTACGATCCGATGCTGGTCAAGCGGCTGCGTAGACTACGAACTACCAAGCGTCGTGTCCGCACCGGCAACGCCAAGTACTGACCAGTTACTGAGCCAGGCGTGCCCGGAGACCGGCAAGACATCGAACAAGGACGAGAATGACCAACTACCCACGTGACGAATTCGATCGCGTACCGGAGTTCAACACCCGCGTTGGGTCGCACCATGCCAATGGCTGGGCACAGGCTGCCGCCTCCAAGGACAAGGGTGGAAAGTTCCGTTGGGTGGCCATTGCCGCTGTGCTGGTGCTGCTGGTCGGCGCCGTCTCCTACTTCTTCTTCGGCCCCAATGGGCAAAACCAGCTGATGGGGTCCACCCCCACGCCCAGCCCCACCGCCTCGGCCAGCGCCGAGGCGAGCTCGCAGAGCCCCAGCCCGAGTGAGTCGCCCACGGCCTCCAGCACCATTGACGAGGATCTGGTGCTGTACCAGGTGCGCGTGGGGATCTACAACGGCGCGGGGGTCGCCGGAATTGCCGGTCAGGCCCAGCAGCTGCTGCTCGATGAGGGCTTCACCGGATCCTTCACGGACAACTGGGTGCGCGATGAAACCGAGTCCGCGGTCTACTACACGACCGAGCAGTATCGGATGACCGCCGAAAAGGCGGCCGAGGTGTTGCAGATCGAGGCCGTCTACCAGACGCAGAACATCCCCAACCCGGTCACCGTGGTGCTGGGGGCTGATGACCCGCTGCCCAGCGAGTAAGACGCACCTACGCTCACAGCCGACTAGCTTGCACTCGAGGGGCTGGAGTGCCAATATTTGTATTAGCACTCTAGTGCTTCGACTGCTAACGCAGGCGGGTGGAGCTGACCTTCACCCTTCGCGGCGGCGGATTCGAGGCGCCGGAGCAAGAAACACCTCAGATAGCGAGAGTCAGTACGCGTCGCGGTCCGATGCCGCCCGCGGAACCCTCGTCCGTCGCGGGCGCTGTCTGGCGGTTGCATTTTCGCAAGCTAGTCCCGAAAGGACCACCAGCCACTATGGCCAAGATGATTGCATTTGACGAGGAAGCACGCCGCGGCCTCGAGCGCGGCCTGAACACTCTGGCCGATGCCGTGAAGGTCACCCTGGGCCCGCGCGGTCGCAACGTTGTTCTGGAAAAGAAGTGGGGCGCTCCCACCATCACCAACGACGGTGTCTCGATTGCCAAGGAAATTGAGCTTGAGGACCCGTACGAGAAGATCGGCGCCGAGCTGGTCAAGGAAGTCGCCAAGAAGACTGACGACGTCGCCGGTGACGGTACCACCACCGCCACCGTGCTCGCCCAGGCCCTGGTGAAGGAAGGCCTGCGCAACGTCGCCGCCGGCGCCGACCCGATCGCGCTGCGCCGCGGCATCGACAAGGCTGTTGAGGCAGTCACCTCCGAGCTGTTCACCGCAGCGAAGAAGGTCGAGTCCAAGGAGCAGATCGCGGCCACCGCTTCGATCTCCGCTGGCGACAACGAAATCGGCGGTCTGATCGCCGAGGCGCTGGACAAGGTCGGCGAGCAGGGTGTCATCACCGTCGAGGAATCGAACACCTTCGGCCTGGAGCTTGAACTGGCAGAGGGCATGCGCTTTGACAAGGGCTACATCTCGGCCTACTTCGTCACCGACGCAGAGCGCCAGGAAACCGTCCTGGAAGACCCCTACATCCTGATCGTCAACTCCAAGATCTCCAACGTCAAGGAAATGGTCGGTCTGCTGGAGAAGGTCATGCAGTCCAACAAGTCGCTGCTGATCATCGCCGAAGACGTCGAGGGCGAAGCCCTGGCCACCCTGATCCTGAACAAGATCCGTGGCCTGTTCAAGTCCGTCGCCGTCAAGGCCCCGGGCTTCGGTGACCGCCGCAAGGCCATGCTCACCGACATTGCCATCCTCACCGGTGGCCAGGTCGTTTCCGAGGAAGTTGGCCTGTCCCTGGACAACGTCGGCCTGGAGGTGCTGGGTACCGCCCGCAAGGTCGTCATCACCAAGGACGAGACCACCATCGTTGAAGGCGGCGGCGAAGCCGACGCCATCGAGGGTCGCAAGAACCAGATCGCTGCCGAGATCAAGAACACCGACTCGGACTACGACCGCGAGAAGCTGCAGGAGCGCCACGCCAAGCTCTCCGGCGGTGTCGCCGTGCTGAAGGCCGGCGCCGCCACCGAGGTGGAGCTCAAGGAGCGCAAGCACCGCATCGAGGACGCCGTGCGCAACGCCAAGGCTGCCGTGGAAGAGGGCATCGTCGCCGGCGGTGGCGTGGCCCTGATCCAGGCCGGTGCCGCTGCCTTCGAGAAGCTGACCCTGGAAGGTGACGAGGCCACCGGTGCGAACATCGTGCGCGTTGCCATCGAGGCCCCGCTGAAGCAGATCGCCGCCAACGCTGGCATGGAGCCGGGCGTTGTGGCCGACAAGGTCAAGGGCCTGTCCGCAGGCCACGGCCTGAACGCCGCCACCGGCGAGTACACCGACCTGCTGGAGGCCGGCGTGAACGATCCGGTGAAGGTGACCCGTTCGGCCCTGCAGAACGCTGCATCGATCGCCGGCCTGTTCCTGACCACCGAGGCCGTCGTGGCAGACAAGCCGGCTCCGGCCGGTGCCGCTGCCCCGGGTGCCGACGAGATGGCAGGCATGGGCGGCATGGGCGGCTTCTAGCCTCTCGCGTTCAACCCAACACTGCGCGAAACCCGCTCCACCGCAACCGGTGGGGCGGGTTTCGCCGTTAACCGCCGCCGCAGCTGGCACGCTGCGGTGCCTTGCCGCGGCTGGGGCCGGCGGGCAGTGTTTTAGCTCCAGCGCGAGAGCTGTTCGATTTCCTGGCTGAGGTTCGCCCGGGCGGACGCTTCCCAGCGCTGCAGGCCCAAGGGGGTGGCGAAGATCTGTTCCTTGTCCAACAACGCCTGCAGGATCTGGGAGCGTCCGGCGGCAAAGTCCTTCTGCGGCAGGTGCGAATATTCCTCGGCGATCGCCGCAGTGTAGCGCTGGTAGGCGGCCGGTGGCCTGGCCAGCACCTCAAGGTCGGCATCGGAAAACATCTGCCCCAGATAGTCCGCGGCCTGCGGGCGGTGTGTGGTGGTCAGCAGCACCAGGCGGCGCACCTCGCCCACCGCGCCCGGGGAGATGAGCCCGTAGAGCCGGGCTTCGGCCAGGCGGGCGGAGTCCTGCTCGTCCTGGGCGGTGCCCCGGTAGACGGCATCGTGGAACCAGGCGGTCAGTTCCAGGATCTGTCGTTCGTCCTGCTCCAGGTCTTCGGGCATCAGCTCATCCAGGGCCTCAAGGACCGACAAGAGGTGAACCCGGTCGTGGTATTTGCGGTGCCCCTGGCTCCAGGCTGCCAACAGCTCCCTGCCCAGTCCGGGCACCTCCAGGGTCCGCGCCCAGCGGCGCAGCAGAATTTTGTCGAGCTTCTCGGGACGGTGCCGCCCGGGCACCCGAATCCCGGACGCCACCAGCCGGCGCACCAGCTCCCCACCCGAAACCGGCTGGGCCCCACTGTCCACCAGCTGCCGGTATCGGCGTTCCGGCACGTCATAGTGGTCACGGTCAAAGGCCCGCTGCGGCAGGCCGGTACGCCGGGCGAACTCATGGAGTTCCTGCAGCGAATGATCGGAGACCACATGGGAGAACAAGGTCCCATGGGCGGGCCAGAGCGGTGGGTCAATCAGGATGCTCATTGCCCCAGCCTACCGACCCGCTGTCCACGGGGTCAGGCACACGGCTCAGAAGCGAAACATGGACGCGTTGATGTTCTCCACTTCCTCGTATTGGGTGGAGGCGTGGTGCAGGGCCGTGGCGATGGAGGAGAGCGACTCCTCGATGCGCACATGGGTGGCCCGCCATTCGGCGACAATTGCCTGGAACGACGCGGCGGCGGCGCCCTGCCACGTGCCCTGCAACTGGTCAAGGTTCATCTGCATGGCCGCCACTTCACTGCGCAACCGGTCGATGGTTCCCATGACGGCCTGGGACTTGATTTGCATGTCACCGGTGTCGGTGGAAAACGTGCTCACGATGGTCCTGCCTTTCCAAGGGGTTGTGATGCCCCCACGTTAAGGCTGTGCTGGTCCTGAACCGCGGGTCGTGGACCGATTGTGGATCAGACGGTGCATGAAACGGAACTGGTCCGGTCCGGGGCGTGATGCACCGGCCCGGCCCCTAGTCCTCGTCATCGTCGTCGTAGTGCTCCTCCACCGGAATGTAGGGCAAGTGTACTGCGAGGGTGGCCCCGCCGCCGGGGGTGTCCTTCACCTGCACGTGGCCGCCGTGCTGTGCCACGATGGCCGCTACGATCGCCAGTCCCAGCCCCGAGCCGCCGGTTTCACGTTGCCGTGAACTGTCGGCGCGGTAGAAGCGTTCAAAGATCTTCTTCGCGTCTTCTTCCGGAATGCCCGGGCCGTGATCGCGGATCTGGATCACCGCATCAATCTGGTCACCAACCTGGGACTTCACGCCGACCGCGATCTCCAAGGGCGAATCTTGCGGAGTGTAGCGCAACGCGTTGGTCAGCAGATTTGCCACGACCTGGCGGATGCGGGCCTCATCCCCGCGCGTGCTGGCCGGGGCCGGTACCGAGGAATGCAGACCCACCAGTTTGACCTCGCGCTCCGGGGCCCGCACACGGGTGTCTTCCACCGCGTCCTGCCCCAGCACCAGCAGGTCCACGGGTGCCATCTCCAGCGCGCGCTGTTCATCGAGCCGGGCCAACATCAACAGGTCTTCGACCAGTTGGGCCATCCGCTTTGATTCGGCCTCGATCCTGCCCATCGCCGAGTCCAGGGCCTCGGGATCCGCCAATCCGCCGTGACGGTAGAACTCGGAGTAGCCCTGGATGGTCACCAGCGGGGTACGCAGCTCATGCGAGGCATCCTGGATGAAGCGACGCATCTTGCGTTCGGAATGCTCCCTGTCCTTGAATGCCCGCTCAATCTGGGCGAGCATCGCGTTCAGGGAGCGCGATAGGCGCCCGACCTCGGTTTCCGGCGGGTAATCGCGCACACGCTGGGTCAAGTCACCATCGGCAATCATCGCCGCGGTGCGTTCAACGCGCACCAACGGCAGGAAAGCGCGTGTGGTGACCCCGTAGGCGATCATGGACATGATCAGGGTAGCCAACAACCCGGTGGACAGCACCAGAACCGTGCTCTTGGAAACCGTGTCCTGTACCGTGTCCAACGGCAATGCAATAAAGAGGTTCGCATCGGAACTGGGCATCGGAACCACCATGGCCCGCCAGCCGATGCTGGCCGGATAGATCCCCGGGACGGTGACCGGATGCCATGGGGTTTCGGCCAGTTTCGCGGTCTGCTCGGGCGCCAGCAACGGCGAATCCATGCCCGTGGGCGTAACCCGGCTGCGCGGCATGATGTACACGATCTTGCCCGAATCATCCCGGATGTCGGCGTACGCGCGGTTCAGCCCCAGCAAGGTGGTGTCCACCCCGGTTTGCTGTTGCGGGTTGCGGTCCCCGTCCAGGGCATAGCGGTAGGCCTGGTTCAGTCCGTAGGAAAGCGTGGGCCCGGCCGCCAGCAACTGGTCATCTATCTGCTTGGTCAGCGAGATGCGCAGCGACTGGGCCGAGCCCACGGCGGTGGCGATGACCCCGAGGATCATCAGGCCGCACATCAGCATGACCAGTTTGGTGCGCAACGAGGTACGGCGCCACGAGAGTCTCAGAGCCTGCATGTAATGACCTTACAAGTCCGCCGTTGCGAACTGGGTCATTAGCGGCGGTCCGGGGTGCGCATCAGGTAACCGACACCGCGCTTGGTCTGGATCAGTGCCGGCCACTCGGGACGGTCGACCTTGCGGCGCAGGTAGGAGATGTAGGACTCCACAATGGAGGCGTCCCCGTTGAAGTCGTACTCCCACACATGGTCCAGGATCTGCGACTTGGACAGCACCCGGTTCGGGTTCATCATCAGGTAACGCAGCAGCTTGAACTCGGTGGGGGACAGATCGATGATTTCCCCGGCGCGGCGCACCTCGTGGGCGTCGTCATCCAGTTCCAGGTCGGCGACGGCGATGGTCGCGTTTTCTTCCTCGCCGGTGTGGGTGCGACGCAAGACCGCACGGATGCGGGCCACGACCTCGTCCAGGCTGAAGGGCTTGGTGACATAGTCATCGCCGCCCACGGTCAGTCCGGTGACCTTGTCGGTGGTGTCATCCCGAGCGGTGAGGAACAGAACCGGGAAATGGCGTCCGGCGGCACGCAGCTTGCGGGTGATGGTGAAACCGTCCATATCCGGCAGCATGACGTCCAGGACCGCCAGATCCGGCTCGCCGGCTTCCACGGCGGCCAGCGCTTCGCGGCCGTTGGCGGCGGCGATGACCTCAAACCCGGCAAAACGCAGGGAGGTCGAAAGCAGCTCGCGGATGTTCGGTTCGTCGTCGACGACCAGCAGTTTGGCTTCAGGTGTCTTTGCACTCATGGGTTCCAGTCTGCAATCAGTTTCTGGGAGTTAGCTGGACGAGCTCTGGAAGGGCAAGGGTGCTGCGCCTGTTAACTCCTGCGTCGTTGCCGAATGGAATACGCAATAACCACGGCGCCGAGGATGAAGGCCAGCGGAAGCCCGTACAATCCGACGCCCATGACCAGTGGAGGGATGGCGATGTGCTGGAAATACAGGACCAGCACCGCGACGAGCGCAAGTGTCGAAACCGCCGCCAGCGCAATGGTGAAACGGGTTATCCAGGTCATGGCAACAGAAGGGGTACTCACATAGACCAACGATACCGCTTTGTCTCGGCTGGGTTCAGGCGTCAAAAGATGAACCGGTGGGGCAGACAATGACATAATCTATTTAATTCGACTTGAATCGCGCCCGTCGATCGAGCACCCGGTAGAACAATAGGCAGTCCGGTTAGATGCTCCGCGCGGCACGAGGGGAAAACACGGCTCCAGGCCCGGATGGCTGGAGACCCGGTGGCTGAGTAAAAAGAACGAGGTAAATGATCGTGCCCAGTGGCAAGGTTAAGTGGTATGAGAAGTCCAAGGGCTTTGGCTTCATCACGGCCGATGACGGCAAGGAGATCTACGTTAACGCGTCGGCGCTGCCCGAAGGCGTGATGGACCTGCGCCCTGGCACCCGGTTGGAATTTGGTATCGCCGACGGGCGGCGGGGGCCGCAGGCGCTGAGCCTGCGGATCCTGGATGAAGCCCCGTCGGTCGCCCGCGCCAAGCGCAAGAAGCCGGAACAGCAGGCGGTGCTGATCGAGGACCTGATCAAGCTGCTCGACCAGGTTTCCAATACCCTGCGCAAGGGCCGCTATCCTGAACACGCATACGGCAAGAAGGTTGCCACCGTGCTGCGCGCGGTGGCCGACGATCTGGACGCATAACTCATGGCTCGTAAACCCAAACTCGACACGGTGCTCGCCGACGCGGTTGATACCGCCCGCGCTGCCCTGACCGAAATCGCCCCCGCCTCGGAAGTGGGGGACTACCAGGGCGTCGCGGTGGAAGGTGAGCGACTTGTCACCCACAGATTTGTCGCCCATCGAGATGGCTATCGCGGGTGGAACTGGTTCGTGACCCTGGCCAGGGTCCCGCGGGCCAAGGCCAAGGACGCGACCGTGTGCGAAATCGGGATTATTCCCGGTGAGGAAGCCCTGCTTGCCCCGGCATGGGTGCCCTGGGCCGATCGCCTGGCCCAGGAGGAAGTGGAGGCCGCCGAGGCTGCGGCGCGCGAAGAAGCCGAAGGCGCTCACGCTGCTGACGGTGAAGCTGCCCCGGAGCCCGAACACGAGGAACGTGCAAAGAACGACACGGGGCAGGACCGGGCCGAGGCCGAGGAAGTCTCCGGCGCTGAAGAGGCATCCGCCGATGACGAGCCCGCAACTGAGGAACCGGAAGCCGCACAGGAACGGGGCAGGCGCCCAGTCCGCCGGCGACGTACCGCACAGCGGACCGCGGCACGTCGCCGCGCTGCCCAGCGCAATCGGTCGCGCCGTTCGTCCTAATCCGGCGTAGGGCCCCAACCACCGCAGACACGTGGCTGGGTGAGGTGCGGGAGACAAAAAGATGGAGGAGAAGCACACTGTGCTTCTCCTCCATCTTTTTCTCTTATGAAAAGAGCGGAACCCTAGAGCTGGTCAATCACGTAATCAATGCAGTCCAGCAGCGCCTGCACGTCGGAAGGTTCGATGGCAACAAAGGTCGCGATGCGCAGCTGGTTGCGACCCAGCTTGCGGTACGGTTCAACATCCACGACGCCATTGGAACGCAAGGTCTTGGCGATTGCCGCAGCATCAATGGAATCGTCGAAGTCGATCGTGGCGATGACATTCGAACGGTGCCCCGGGTCTTGGACGTACGGGCTGGTCTCTTTGCGGGCCTCGGCCCATGCGTAGACCTTGCCAGCGCTTTCGGCGGTGCGAGCCGCAGCCCACTGCAGTCCACCGTTGCTGTTCAGCCACTTGATCTGCTCGTCGAACATGACCAGAGTCGCCAACGCCGGGGTGTTGTAGGTCTGGTTCTTCAGCGAGTTATCCAGCGCCGTCTTCAAGTTCAGGAAGTCCGGGACCCAACGGTCCGAGGCAGCAATCTCCTCGATTCGGGCAATGGCTGCGGGGGAGACCATGGCCACCCACAGCCCGCCGTCCGAGGCGAAGTTCTTCTGCGGCGCAAAGTAGTAGACATCTACCTCGTTCAGATCCACATCCAAACCGCCAGCTGCGCTGGTCGCGTCGACCACGACCAGGGCATCGTCATTCGCGCCGGGAACGCGCTTGACGGGTGCGGCCACGCCGGTCGAGGTTTCGTTATGCGCCCAGGCATAGACATCAACATCGGCCTCCGCCGAAGGCTGCGGCAGCGAACCAGGCTCGGCGCTAATGATGGACGAGGCGGAAAGGAACGGGGCCTTGTCGGTCGCCTTGGCGAACTTGGAGCTGAACTCGCCGAAGGACAGATGCTGTGCCTTGTCGCGCACCAGCCCAAACGCGGCCGCATCCCAGAAGGCGGTGGAACCGCCCACGCCCAGCAGGACTTCATAGCCTTCCGGGGCCTTGAACAGTTCCTTTAGTCCTGACTGGACCGAGGCCACCAGGTTCTTGACCGGGGCCTGGCGGTGGGAAGTTCCCAGCAACCGCGGGCCGGCATCCACCAGGGCCTGAACCTGTTCGGGGCGAACCTTGGACGGGCCGGCGCCAAAGCGGCCGTCGACGGGAAGAAGGGACTGGGGAATGGTGATGCCGGTGCTCATCGCGCTCCTCTTGTAGCGATTGATTCGAAAGCGCGTTTTAGGACGTCCAAGCCCGGATGAGGGGAATTTAAGGCTCGCCAAACGCGTTCCACTAATATCTTCGCAAACCGGTCTGCGAAGAGGGAAAATTCGCGTCGTCGGTTACGTAGGCCGCGTAGGGGTCAGTGCACTAGTTGTCTGTTGCACACAGTAGAGTGGGTAACTGACGTCTCGTTTTACCGGCAAAACTTATTTGTTACTTTCAGGAGTGGCTACCGTGTCTGACCTAATCGATACAACTGAGATGTACCTGCGTACCATTCTTGAGCTTCAAGAAGAAGAGATTGTCGCTCTGCGTGCGCGGATTGCCGAACGTCTGGGCCACTCGGGTCCGACCGTCTCACAGACTGTCGCCCGCATGGAGCGCGATGGGCTGGTCGTGGTTTCCGCGGACCGTCACCTGGCTCTGACGGAAAAGGGTCACGAACTGGCCACCAGCGTGATGCGCAAGCACCGTCTGGCCGAACGGCTGCTCTCGGACATGATTGGCCTGGACTGGGAGTACGTCCACGAAGAGGCCTGCCGCTGGGAACACGTCATGAGCGACCGTGTGGAGCAGCGACTGTACGACCTGCTGGGTAAGCCGACCATTTCTCCCTACGGCAATCCGATCCCGGGTTTGGAAGTGCTAGGAGGGCCGAAGGTGTCGGAGATCTCCTATGAGGTAGAAAACCTTGACCAGGCGCTGGAAAACGGCAACGCCGGTCCACTGCCGATCGAACGACTGGCCGAGCCGATCCAGACTGACCCCATCCTGCTGGGCCAGCTGAATGAGGGCGGAATCAAGCCCGGAGCAGTAGTAACGCTGGAACGGGCCGAGGATTATGTGGTGGTTCGCGTCGAGGGTATCGAGGGCGCGCTGGAGCTTCCGGTGGAAGTCAGCAGCCACGTTTTTGTCCGCACGGCCCAAAGATAACGAAATTGTAACTTTAGCGTTTGACCTGTAGTGTGTACTGCTGGTGTCACCTACTTTCTGACACCCGCAGGCACCGCAGTGAACACCGAGTATTGCCCTCACCGGAGCTATGCGAGAAACAAATCCAGGGCAGTAGCGGGGGACCCAGACTTTGGCGTTGTCAACGCCTTGGGGTGAAGTCGTGCCTTCCACGGGTGAACGACCGGATATTTCTCAGGATCCGAACCCGACAGCTAACTTCGCAGGTGTGTCAACGTGAGAGGGAAAGTATTGGCAGAATCCAAGCCAAGCGGTCGCCGTCGGGCCGAGGGTGTTGAGCTTGATCCAACATTCGAAATCTTGAACGACGTTGCGAGCCGTCCGGCTGGTCGTCGGGCCCGCAGATCAGCTGCGTCTGACGTAGCACCGGCAGAACAGCGTGACTATGCAGGTCGCCGCTTTGAAAGCATTCAGCGCTACGGTGTTTCACCGCAGCAGGCCGACCTGGCCAGCAAATTCGCCGAGAACATTATTCCCCTCTCCGCTGCCAAAACAGCCGAGGCGCCTGTTCCGGCCAGTGATGACCTTATTGAAGAGCTGCGCTCGGTCAAGCGTCCGAAGAGCCGGCTCGGCTTCACTCACAAGGTTGCGGCTGTTGCTGCCGTCTCGGGCCTGACCCTGGCCGCAGTGACCCCCTACCTCGACGGCGCCGATCCGCAGAAGGCCGAAGCCTCGGCCCAGCGTACGGCTACCAGCGCCGTGGTGGACGTCCAGGCTCCGGGCAACAGCGGGCTTGAAGTCGAACGCGCAGCATTGACCTCCGACCGTTCGGAAGAGGTCAAGAAGGAAGAGAAGTTCTCCGAGGTCCTGACCGCCGCAGGCGGGGACATCTCTCGGATCGCGACCCCGGGGCTGCTGGATCGCCCGGTGGATTCCAACCGAATCACCTCTCCCTTTGGACATCGCAAGAACCCCACTGGTCCGGGCTTCATGAGCCACAGTGGCCTAGATTACGGTGTGGCATGTGGCACACCGGTCAAGGCGACAGCCTCGGGCACCGTTACCGTTTCGGGATGGGCGGGACATTCGGGTAAGCGCGTGACCCTCTCCCATGGAAATGGTCTGGAGACCGGCTACAGCCACAACTCTTCCCTAAAGGTTGAGGTCGGACAGAAGGTTGAGCGCGGACAGGTGATCGCGCTCAGCGGCACCACCGGTAACTCAACTGGGTGCCATGTCCACTATGAAGTGATCGTTGACGGCAAGTTCCAGAACCCTGCGGGTTGGCTATAACGATCTCCGTCACCATTTCGTGACCAAAATGTGACAATCGAAAAAACATCCTGTAGGCTCGACAGCGTGCCTCGGGACAACCCGGGCAAAATTGCGTGAGAACCGAACACTGCCAACACGCAATAACACGTTATGAACAACTCGTACGGCAGTGGCGGGGGACCCAAACACCGGGTGGTTGGCTTAGGCCAAAAACCCTAGGGGTGAAGTGTGAAGAGAAGGAAACTTCGACTCCACCGAGGTAACTCCACTTCGAACCCGACAGCTTACCTCGTAGGTATCAAGGAGAGGCTTTAATTGTGACTAAGCGTCAATCGCAGGGGCGCCACCGCGCCGTGCCGGCACGCACCAACCCGTTGGAAGCTATTTCGCAGGCAGTGTCCTCGAACGCCGGTTCGGTCGGCCGCCAGGCCGCCGTCGTGGCCGCAGCTTCCGGTCTGATCGTTACCCTGGGTGTACCGGGCCAGGCCACCGCACCACGCGACGTTTCGGCAGCACCGGTTGACATCGTCAACCCGGAGCGCGTCGCCGTCAAGGCTGTTTCGGTTCCCGCCAAGAAGGCTGACAAGTTCGAAATCGAGCGCGCCAGCTTCACCGCAGAGCCGAAGCCGGAGCCGGTTGTCGTCGCCGTGGCCAATGAGGTCGCCCCGGTGAGCAACGACAACGCACCGACCACTCGCGAGAATGCTCCGACCACTCGGAACAGCGTCTCGACCACTCGCAGCAGCGCGTCGACCAATAACGACAACGCTCCGATGACCCGCGAGAGCCGTTCGCAGACTCAGCGTTCTGCCGCCTCGGCTCCGAAGTCGAACGAGACCAAGGCTCCTAAGAAGGAGTCGACCAAGGGCGTTCCTGGTCTGTCCGGCATTGCCGCGACGGCCAGCAAGTACGTGGGCGCCCCGTACGTCTGGGGCGGCAACACCCCGTCCGGTTGGGATTGCTCCGGCTTCGTGAAGTACGTCTACGCACAGCACGGCATCAACATTGCCCGTGGCACCTCGGCCATCCTTGGCTCCGGTCAGTTCAAGCGCACCAGCAGCCCGAAGCCGGGCGACCTGGTGTTCCAGCGCGGCGGCAGCCACGTCGGCATCTACCTGGGTGGCGGCAAGATGATCGGTGCTCAGAACCCCACCACCGACACCAACATTCACCCAGTGACCCAGAACCCGCTTTACGGGTACTACACCCTGGCTCGCTAGGAACCTAGCAAACGGTTAGGTCGCGGTGACGCTGATGCGTCACCGCGGCCTAACCGTTTAACGTGTCTATCTCTACCCGGGACTTGATCCCCGCCAAGCGGCTTCGCATTGTCGCTCACCTCAGGCAACTGTTCGTTTCGGGAAAGCCCAGAAAGGCGTAGGGGCTGCGGTGAACAGTGTGCGTTCATTGGATTAAGAATGTGCGTGGCGAGCAAAATAGTTGCAATTCATGGTGATCTATCGCATAGGCTAGCGCTTGTGAGGACTGTCCAACAGCGCTTCGTGAGGCATGTGGTAGATGCAGCGCGCGGCGCTCCGGGGGAAAGTACATAGATGCGCACGCTGGTATTGAATGCAGGTTACGAGCCGCTGGCCGTGGTTTCATTTCGCAGAGCACTGCTGTTGGTGCTCGCCGACAAGGCTACGATTCTTTCAGCCGACGACAGCCGGCCGGTAATCAGTGCCCACACAAGCCTTCCGCGGCCGTCGGTCATTGTCCTGAACCGTTATATTCGTCGTCCGCACCGGGTAATGAATCATGTCACCCGTCGCGGCGTATTGCGTCGCGATTCCTACAAGTGCGCCTATTGCGGACGTCCCGCCACCACTGTGGACCATGTGCTTCCGCGGTGCAAAGGCGGTAAGGACACCTGGGAGAATCTGGTCGCCGCGTGCTTCCCCTGCAATAGCCGCAAGGCCGATATGACGCTCTCGCAGCTCGGCTGGAGGCTGAAGGACACCCCGAAATGCCCGCGCTCAAACGTGTTGTTCATCCGTGGTCTGGAACGGGTTGAGCAGGACTGGGGGCAGTACCTGCAGGCCGTTTGAGCAGGAAGCTTCGTCTCTGCGTCACCGGTTTGCTCTCACCCCGTCAGCCGAGGGGAAGCACGCTCAGCGGATTCTAGCTCGCCTGGGTAAGTCGCTCGATAGCCTGGGGGAGTACGTGCTCGCGCAATAGGGGAGCGAGGTCATTGCGCTGCAGGGCTTCGTGGGGATCAACCCAGATGATCTCCTCTAGCTCAGCCTGCGGCCTGGGGGTATGTTCGAGCCGCCCGGCAAATAGATGTGCGCGCAGCCCGGTGTCAGGCTCATTGGCCGCCAAGCCCTCCCAGATGCCAAGCGGTTCCAGATCCGACAAAGCGTAGCTAATTCCCAATTCTTCTTCAATTTCGCGCACCACTGCCTCATGGGCGCTCTCGCCGGGTTCGAGTTTCCCGCCAGGTTGCATGAACTTACTTGTGCCCCGCTTTCTCACCAGGAGCACTTTATTCTCGCTATTCATCAGACAAGCCGCTGCGACGGTCAAAAAGTTCTTCACTAAACGAGGATATCGCGTGTGAAAACGATCTACAGATGGTAACGTGCATTTATGGATCTTCAACTGTTTTATTTGAACTAACCGCATCGTCCTGAACTCGCACTTTGCAGACGTGAACGGCATGTTTGAATTGCGGTTTGAATCGGAAGGATCGATCCATCAACTTTATAGATCAATGGAGCGCAGATGCGACGGGGCACCAACTTAGGCCGTTTGGGAGACTTCAACCAAGCAGTCATTCTTGAATCAATCCGCCGGGCACCAGATGGGATCAGCCGGGTGGAACTGGCCGGGTCAACGGGGCTCTCCCCGCAGACTATTTCCAACGTGGTGCGGCGACTACTGGACGACGGGATTGTGCGTGAGGATCGCACCATCGTATCCGGTCCCGGTAAACCACGCACTGTCCTGGAGCTGGAAGGCAACCGTATGGTTGCCATCGGAATCCACCTGGACCCCAGCGTCCTGACCTTCGTGATGATGAACCTGCGCGGAGAGGTCATCCGGGAACGTCGCATCGATGTGCCCAACCTGGAAGTGGCCAGCGAGACCATCGAACTGATGGCGACTACGGTCAAGGAACTGATCGCCGAGGTGCGCATCCCGAAGAAGCACATCGTCGGTGTTGGCATCGCCGTTCCGGGTCCGGTGAACGTCGAGGATGGGGTCGTGCTCAACCCGCCGTTGCTGGACGGCTGGGCCGATGTGGACATCGTCGCACCATTGCGCAAGATGCTGCGCCTGCAGGTCATCATCGAGAAGGACACCATCGCCTCGGCGGTGGGTGAGCTGTGGCAGTCCAAGGAAGAGAAGACCGAGGACTTCGTCTTCGTGTACTGCGGTCACGGATTCGGCGCTGGCATTGTCTTCGATTCAGATGTCTACCGAGGCTCCAGCAACAACGCCGGAGAAATCGGGCATTACTCCACCGGACACAAGTCGATGTTCTGCGACGAATGCGGCGCCGATGACTGCCTGGCAGCAGGCACCTCATATGAGTATGTGGCCAAGAAGGCCAAGGAACGCGGGTTGGATCTGCCCTACAGCGACGATATGGGCCCGGAACAGCGTTCCGAGGGCTTGAATCACCTGGTTGAGCTCGCCCAGCAGGGCAATGAGATCGCCAAGGACCTGATCAAGGAATCCATGATTCTGGTTGGCGAAGTGGTTGGACAGCTGGCCAACTCGCTGGATATCCGTCAAATCGTTTGCGGCGGACCGCAGTGGGAGCAGGTCAAAGACTTTGCCGAGGAAGGCATGAGCGAGGCCATCCGCCGCCGCTTTGCGCTGCGCCAGGTGCATGACATTGAAACCCGCACCTCGGTACTGGGCTCGAAGATCGGTGCCATCGGTGGAGCCTGCGCGGTGATGGATGCTTCGCTATCGCCGAAGGCCACCGCCCTGCTGCTGCGCTAAGTCCGACGGTCCGCCGCGCGCCGGCCCTCGCCCTGCACGGTACTGGGGCGCAGTGACCAAAAAGAAATCGCATTCGACCACGGTCGAATGCGATTTCTTTCTTAAGGTGTGCCCCTGGCCGGAATCGAACCGACGGCCTACCCTTTAGGAGAGGGTCGCTCTATCCTACTGAGCTACAGAGGCAGGCGTTTCACACGCACGCACAACACTATCTTAACCGGTTACCCGCTCAGAATTCCCCTGTTCGGACCCGGACGCAGACTGATGGTTGCTTAGCGTTGTGTCGCCTCCGCGTACTTTTGGCGGAAGGTGCGAATGAAGCGTCGAAGTCCCACCACCACGATGGTCAGCGCGCTGATAATGAGCAGAGCCCATCGCAGGATGGTTAGTACTGAAGCAAGCTGGACGGCCGCGCCGTCAAGATCTGAGACAAACAGTGCGTCAATTGCCTGATTGCTCCACAAATCGACCACCACGAACAGCATCGGTGCCGCCCACGCCAGCCAGCGTCGAGAACGCGTGCGCACCCACTGGCCCAGGGTCAGCAGGCTAAAGAAGCCAAAGAGCAGTGGGAAGAACAGGCCCACGCTGCGGTGCACATAATTCAACTGGGCCACAGCATCCTCGTTCATCACCGAACGCAGGGTCTGAATCTGCTCTTCGGAAAAACCGAAAACGTACTGATCCGGCATCGGCTGACCACCGGACAGGTCGGCGAGCTGCCCCAAGGCCCACACGTGGTAGTAGAAGAACAGCAGTACCGAGGTGACCAAGCCTGCCGAAATCAGGATCATCGCATTGGACTGCGCCTTGGCCTCACTGCGCGGAGCGGCTGGATTCATCGGCGCTACGGGCTGCTGCGCGAACTGTGAGGGTTTGCGGTATTCCTTGGATTTCCTGACCTTTTTTGCCATACCCCCATTATGCCGGGTGCATCGCGGCAAGTGTCCCAGGTGCGACGTAGACTGGCACCACCATGGATTTTCTCTTTGACGACTTCACTCCCGAACCGGCAGTAAAGCCCCTGCCGAATGCCGATGAACTGTTGGTTGGAATGAATCCGCAGCAGGCCGAGGCGGTGAAGTATCACGGCGGGCCGCTGCTGATTGTCGCCGGTGCCGGTTCCGGCAAGACCCGTGTGCTGACCCACCGAATTGCCTACCTGTTGGCCACCGGCCGGGCCCGCGCTCACGAGATCCTCGCCATTACCTTCACCAACAAGGCCGCCGCGGAAATGCGCGAGCGTGCCTCCGACCTGATCGGTGAAGAACAGTCAAAGAAAATGTGGATCTCAACCTTCCACTCCTCGTGCGTGCGCATTCTTCGCCGCGAGGCTGCCACCATTGGGCTAAAGTCGAGTTTCTCCATCTACGACTCTGCCGACAGCCTGCGACTGATCACCATGATCGCCAAGGGCTTGGAACTGGATCCCAAACGATTCACCCCCAAGGCCATCGCGCACAAGATCTCCTCGCTGAAGAACGAGTTGATCGACGAGGAGGACTACGCTTCGTCAATCAACACCAATGATCCGTTCTCCCGTGCCGTGGCTGAAGTGTACCGCGGTTACGCTCAACGACTGCGCTCCGCAAACGCGCTGGATTTTGATGACCTGATCGCCCAGGTCGTCTACATGTTCCGTGCCTTCCCGGCGGTGGCGGACAACTACCGGCGCCGGTTCCGCCACGTGTTGATCGATGAATACCAGGACACCAACCATGCCCAGTACGCGCTGGTGCGCGAACTGACTGGCCCCCAGGGGCAGACCCCACCGGGGGAACTGACTGTTGTGGGCGACTCGGATCAGTCGATCTATGCCTTCCGCGGCGCTGACATCCGCAACATCGTGGAGTTTGAAAAGGACTACCCCCAGGCAGCCACGATCAAGCTGGAGCAGAACTACCGTTCCACCCAGAACATCCTGTCGGCGGCCAACGAGGTGATTAAGCGCAATCCGGAACGCAACGCCAAACGGCTGTGGACCGCCAGCGGGGACGGTGAACAGATCGTTGGGTATGTAGGGGAGTCCGAGTCCGACGAGGCCCGGTGGATAGCGGAGGAAATCCTGCGGCTGAACGACGAGCAGCAGGTGCGTCCCGGAGATGTGGCCATCTTCTACCGCACCAACGCCCAGTCCCGTGCGCTGGAAGAGCAGCTGATGCGCGTGGACCTGAAATACCGGGTGGTTGGCGGCACGCGCTTCTACGACCGCAAGGAAATCAAGGACGCATTGGCCTACCTGCGGATCCTAGTCAACCCGGACGATGACGTAAACGTGCGGCGGATCCTGAACGAACCCAAACGTGGCATCGGCGATCGGGCCGAAGGCGCGGTGGCGGCCCTGGCCGAGCGGGAGCGAATCACTTTCATGCAGGCGTTGCGCCAGGCCGAGCAGGCACCGGGCCTCGGAACGCGCGGGCAGAAGATGATTGCCGCATTCGTCTCCATGATTGATGACCTGCAGACCGTGGCCGAGGGATCCGGGCCGGCAGAGGCGCTGGAAGCGGTACTGGAACAGACCGGATACCTGGAAACGCTGCGCGCCTCCAACGACCCGCAGGATGAATCACGCGTCGAAAACCTGGCCGAACTGGTTGCCGTGGTGCGCGATTACGTCAATGAAGAGCCCGAGGGCGGGTTGGAAGGCTTCCTGGAACGCGTGGCCCTGGTCGCCGACGCCGACCAGATTCCTGAAGCCCCCAGCGACGCGGAGGGTGCAGCCATGGCCGCGCAGGAAGGCATGGTCACCTTGATGACCCTGCACACGGCTAAGGGGCTGGAGTTCCCGGTCGTGTTCCTCACCGGCATGGAACACGGCGTATTCCCGCACCAGCGCTCAATGACGGATGAAAAGGAACTGGCCGAGGAACGCCGACTGGCCTATGTGGGGCTAACCCGAGCCCGGGAACGGCTCTACCTGACGCGCTCGGAACAGCGCAGCCTCTGGGGACAGTCGCAGTACAACCCGGCCAGCCAGTTCCTGGAGGAGATCCCAGCCTCCCTCATCGACTGGAAGCGCGAGGGATCGGTGGGCGCATTTGGGGGCAGCTGGGGCAGCGGCTCCGGGTCACTGAACTTCGCCACCAGCCGGTACGAGCGCGGCAGCCACTGGGGCGCGGGCACCTCGGCGCCCGCTGCCAATCGGGTGGCGGCACCGGTGTCCAAGCAACGTGTCCAACAGAACAAAGACATCGTGATTCCCAAGGTGGGCCAGCAGGTCAAGCATGCCAGCTTTGGGCAGGGAACGGTGTTGGCGTTGGAAGGGGCCGGGGATAAGACCGTGGCCAAGGTGCAATTCCAAGACTCCGAAAAACGTCTGTTGCTGCGTTATGCGCCCCTGGAACTGGTCGATGGCTAGGGCGCATTCACGCCCGTTGGCCACCGGCTGGGACCGAAAACACGTGACTCCGTTTTCTCTACGGCCGGTAAAACTGTGAACTATCGGAAAGTCGCGCTAGTCTGAGAGATGCGCACGGGCCAAGGCGCCGGAAATCACGCCGACGTGTTGCTCTGCGCTCTCCATTGGGTGCGGTGCATTGCATCGTGCCGTGAGTCAGCTTGAACTTCGAACGAAGGACACATACCCGTGGACCTGTATGAATACCAGGCGCGCGATCTTTTCGAGGCACACGGCGTTCCCGTGCTTGCCGGCATCGTCGCCTACACTCCCGAGGAAGCCAAGGCCGCCGCAGAGAAGATTGGCGGCGTCGTTGTTGTCAAGGCTCAGGTCAAGGTCGGCGGCCGTGGCAAGGCCGGTGGCGTAAAGGTCGCCAAGACCGCCGATGAGGCCTTCGAGCACGCACAGAACATCCTCGGTATGGACATCAAGGGCCACACCGTGAACAAGGTCATGATCGCCCAGGGTGCCGACATCGCCGAAGAGTACTACTTCTCGGTGCTGCTGGACCGTGCCAACCGCAACTACCTGGCCATGTGCTCGGTGGAAGGCGGCATGGAGATCGAGCAGCTGGCCGAAGAGCGCCCGGAGGCACTGGCCCGCATCGCCGTTGACCCGCTGGTCGGTATCGACGCAGCCAAGGCCGCCGAGATCGTCGAGGCTGCCGGCTTCGCCGAGGAACTGCGCGGCAAGGTCGCCGAGACCTTGCAGAAGCTGTGGGTTGTCTTCAAGGAAGAGGATGCCACCCTGGTCGAGGTCAACCCGCTGGTGAAGACCGGCGCCGGGGACATCGTTGCCCTGGATGGCAAGGTTTCGCTGGATGACAACGCCTCAGAGGTCCGTCACCCGCAGCACGAAGAGCTGGAGGACAAGGCCGTAGCCGATCCGCTGGAGGCCAAGGCCAAGGCCAACGGCCTGAACTACGTCAAGCTGGACGGCGAAGTGGGCATCATCGGCAACGGTGCAGGCCTGGTCATGTCCACCCTGGACGTCGTCGCCTACGCGGGCGAGAACCACGGCAACGTGAAGCCGGCCAACTTCCTGGACATTGGTGGTGGCGCCTCGGCAGAGGTCATGGCCAACGGCCTGGACGTCATCCTGAACGACCCGCAGGTCAAGAGCGTCTTCGTGAACGTCTTCGGTGGCATCACCGCCTGTGACGCAGTGGCCAACGGCATCGTGGGCGCACTGAACACCCTGGGCGACTCGGCCAACAAGCCGCTGGTGGTTCGCCTGGACGGCAACAAGGTGGAGGAAGGCCGCGCCATTCTGGCCGAAGCCAACCACCCACTGGTGACCCTGGCAGCAACCATGGACGAGGGCGCCGACAAGGCCGCCGAGCTGGCCAACAAGTAAGAGGGATTAGCGAACAATGAGCATTTACCTGAACAAGGACTCCAAGGTCATCGTCCAGGGCATCACCGGCGGCGAAGGCACCAAGCACACCGCCCTGATGCTTAAGGCCGGCACCAACATCGTCGGCGGCGTGAACGCCCGCAAGGCCGGAACCACCGTGACCCACGGCGAGAAGGACATCAAGGTCTACGGCACCGTGGCCGAGGCCAAGGCCGAGACCGGCGCTGACGTGTCGATCGTCTTCGTGCCGCCGAAGTTCACCAAGGATGCGGTCGTCGAGGCCATTGAGGCCGAGATTGGCCTGGTCGTGGTCATCACCGAAGGCGTGCCGGTGCAGGACTCGGCCGAGTTCTGGGCGCTGGCCCAGTCCAAGGTCGACGAGAACGGCAAGCAGATCACCCGCATCATCGGCCCCAACTGCCCGGGCATCATCACCCCGGGTGAGGCCCTGGTGGGCATCACCCCGAACAACATCACCGGCTCGGGTCCGATCGGCTTGGTCTCCAAGTCCGGCACCCTGACCTACCAGATGATGTACGAACTGCGTGACCTGGGCTTCTCCACCGCCATCGGCATCGGCGGCGACCCGGTCATCGGCACCACCCACATCGACGCCCTGGAGGCCTTCGAAGCTGACCCGGAGACCAAGGCCATCGTGATGATCGGCGAAATCGGCGGCGACGCCGAGGAACGTGCTGCCGAGTTCATCAAGGCGAACGTCACCAAGCCGGTTGTTGGCTACGTGGCTGGCTTCACCGCTCCGGAAGGCAAGACCATGGGCCACGCTGGCGCCATCGTCTCCGGCTCGGCCGGCACCGCCCAGGCCAAGAAGGAGGCCCTGGAGGCCGCTGGTGTGAAGGTCGGCAAGACCCCGAGCGAGACCGCTCGTTTGCTGCGCGAGGTGTACGAGGCGCTGTAAGCTGCCTGGCACCCGCACTGCGGGCCTGAAAAACCCCACTGCCTTAAAACCAATTGGTTTCAAGGCAGTGGGGTTTTCCGTTATCTTCGGCAGGTGCGGTGTGGGGGGGGCGTCCGCAGCAGGACGCGACGATCCCTCCAAGAGACGGATGCGGGAAGGCCCCAGCGCTGCCCCTGCGGACCCCTCTGCGGCCGTACCGGGGACGGTCACCGTCCCCGGTGAGCGGCGCCTAGTCGCGCAGCCCGCCAGCCGCGTCGGTGTCCACCCGGAGGAAGGAGGAGCCGACCACCACGAAGGCCCCAGGAATCAGCAGCATCCGGTGCTTCGGGTTGTAAAAGATTTCGGTGAGCGAAGCGGCGACGACCCGGCGCAGCTTCTCCAGCAGGTGAACGTTTTCCAGGACGAGCTGTTCCTGCTCAGTTTCAATGACCACACTGTTGTGCTCGGTGCTGACCCTGGCAGCTAACCAGTCGTCGCTCGGGGCACCTAGCGTCTCCGATTTAATCAGGGACACGGATATGACCGCCTTCGGTTCTTCGTTGTTTTGCCGAACGTCATTGTTGGCAAATGGGCGCGTGGACTGGTGCTCGCCTGTGTGGGGGACGTTTGGCACCGTGCACGCATATCGAATATAGCGCCCCGGACTGACAATAAGCTGATTTGATGACAATGTTTATCACACTGTTATGCCAAACGGTGGACTGAGCGGGCAGGCCGCTATTCCAGCAGGTCGCGGATGTCCTGCGCGGTGAGCGACTTGGCGAACCCGTCGGCTCCGTCCATGACCGTGGAGATCAGCTGCCGCTTGTTTTCCTGCAGCGCCACCACCTTCTCCTCGATGGTGCCCTGGGAAATCAGCCGGTAGACCATCACCCGGTTCTGCTGCCCAATGCGGTGGATCCGGTCAATCGCCTGGGCCTCAACGGCCGGGTTCCACCAGGGATCCAGCAGGAAGCAGTAGTCGGCCTCGGTCAGATTCAACCCGAACCCGCCGGCCTTGAGGGAGATCAGGAACAACGGGGCGGTGCCGGCCTTGAAATCCTCAATGACCTGCGAGCGGTGTCGGGTGGAGCCGTCCAGGTACTCAAAGGCGATGCCCCGTTCGGTCAGCCGCTGGGCAAAGACCTTCAAAAACGAGGTGAACTGGGAGAACACCAGCGCACGGTGACCCTCGCTGATCACGTCCTCCAGGTTCTCGAACAGGGCATCGAGCTTGGAAGAGGAGATGTCTGCCAGCTGCGGGTCGACCAGCGCCGGGTCCAGGGCGAGCATCCGCAGATGGGTTAGCGACTGGAAGATCGTGAACCGGTTGCGGTCCATATCCTGCACCAGATTCAGAATCTTCTGCCGTTCCCGGTTCAGGTGCGTCTCATACACATGCTGGTGCTCGTCGTTCAGCCGCACTAGCACCTGCTGCTCCTGCTTGGCCGGCAGGTCAAGCACCACCGACTCCTTGGTGCGCCGCAGCATGAACGGCTTGATCCTCCGGTGCAGCAGTGCCAGACGGTCCTTGTCGCCCAGCGTCTCAATGGGCCGGGCGAATTGCCGGTTGAACGTACTGGTGCTGCGGAAGAGCGAGGGAGCCACCAGTGCCAGCAGGGCGCCGAGTTCCCCCAGGTTGTTCTCCATCGGCGTGCCGGTCACTGCCAGCTTGAATGGGGCGCGGATTTCGGCCGCAGCGCGGTGCGCCTTGGTGTTGCGGTTCTTCACGAACTGCGCCTCATCCAGGATCAGGCCCGCAAACCGGGGAGCGGCGTACGCTTCGTCGTTCAGGCGCAGCAACGTGTAGGTGGTCAGCAGCACGTCATTCTCCGCGACCAGTTCGGCCAGCCGCCGCTCGGAGGGCAGCTTGCCCTCGATGCTGGTGACCCGCAGCGAAGGCGCGAAGCGGCGGATTTCCATCTCCCAGTTGGAGACCACCGAGCTGGGGGCCACGACCAGGAAGGGAGCCGGGGTGCGCTGGGCTGCTGGCAGCTGCTGGCGTGAGTGCGGGTGCTCCCACAGCTGCCGGGCGTGGAGCATCAGTGCGATCGCCTGCAGGGTTTTGCCCAGGCCCATGTCATCGGCCAGGATCGCGCCGAATCCGCCGCGGTAGAGCCGTGAGAGCCAGCCGAACCCCTCCAGCTGGTAGGGGCGCAGCTCGGCCTGCAGGCCCTCGGGCAGTGCTGGAGGCTCCTGCCCGGCAATGTCCAGCAGTGAACGCATCCGGGCGACGAACACATCGGCGCCGTCGATCCCGTCGGCCAGGTCGTTCAGCTCCTCGAACAGGGAAACCTGGAAGACCGAAACCTTCAGATCCGCGTCCTTGGGCTTGTCGTTGAGCATCTGGGCCTCGTCGACCAGGGCCTTGAGCTTGGCGAAGATCGGGTGGTCCAGGGAGAACCAGCTGTTGTCCGGCAACTTGACCTTCATCGCCCCGTTGCTCAGGGCCTCCACGATCGTGGAGAACGGGACCTCATGGGAGCCGACCGTGATCAACAGCCCCAGGTCCAGCCAGTCGTTCTTCTCAGAGTCCACGGCATTGATCTTCAGTTCGGGCAGCTCCGACAGCTTGCGGTAGACCGGGCGGACGCCGGTTTCGTTCAGCCGCACCCGCTGTTCTGCGCGCAACGCCGGAACCGTGTAGGAGACGAAGTCAATCAGCCCGTCGCCCTGGTAGATGCGCGGATCCAGGGCATCGTTCTCCCGCCCGGTGCTTTCAAGCAGCACCCGGTTTAGCAGCGCGCGCAGCAGCTCCTCCTGCGCCTGGTCGGGGACGACCTGGTCATCGGGGATTCCCGGGTAGCGGATGGCGAAGTTGACCTCGGCCAGGTCCTCGGCGAGCCGCGCCGGGGCACCCTGCCCGCTCTTGTCCTGTTCCGGCCGGGTCTTGGTGTAGTGGATGTCCACCGCCAGGTAGGGCGGCTCGAGTTCGGGCAGCACCAGGTCGGGGGAGGCACTGCGCAGCGGGAAGCGGCGGGCCAGGCGCGGGTAGGCCCGGGTGAAGAACTGCTCCTGCTCCGCGGCCGGGATCCGCAACGGGGTGCGGTTCATGAACCAGCGCCGGTGTTGGGCGGCGATGGGCTGGGCGCTGGGTGCCAGCCAAATCCTCCGGCTGTCCTGCGGCTGCAGGTAAAAGCCGTGGTCCCCGATGGTTCCGGCGGGACTGTCCGGGTCCAACTCATGCTCCTGCCCGTCCAGGGTCAGGGTGCCGCTAAGCAGCAGGGCGTCGTCCTCACGGGCGGCCTGCAGCTCAAATTCCGCGCGTGCGCCGACCTGCACCTCGGTGTCGTTGCGGGTGCCCATCAGTTCGATGCCCAGGTGCTGCGCCTCGTTGAGCATCGGCCAGAGCAGGGGTGAGGAATAGTTGTCCAAGAACAGCCAGTCCTCGTCCTGCTTGAACTGCAGCTGCGTGTTGCTGCGGGCCAGGGCGGCGAAGCGGGTAAACCAGTGGTGCTGTGAGTACAGCAGGTTCCAGCCGAAGGTCTTGTACACGATGGTGGTCCAGCGCAGCTGACCGCGCACCCAGCGGCCGTCCGCGCCGCGCACCATGGGCCGCACCCCGAGGCGGAAACGCTGGTTGCGGTTCAGGAATTGGGTGGTGCCCGAGGGCAGCCACTGCTGTTGGGCCTGGTTCTTGACGTCCAACACCAGGAACTGCAGCCCCATAGGGTTGACCGGGTCCGCGGCCGAGCGGGTCACCCCGATGGGGTTGAGCGGGTCGGCCTGTTCAAACCAGTCATCGATGCTGCGTTGCCAGCCGCGCTCCGGCTGCTCCTGCACCTGCTCCTGCGCCTGCCGGGCCGTGGCCAGTTTGTTCGCCGCCAGCACCAGGGCCGCCTCGTGGCGGCAGGGCCCCTCCACCTCGCAGGTGCACTGCGCCTGGCGGATCTGCCATCCCGTGGTGGCCCGTTCCAGCTGCACCCGTGGCTGGAACGTGTCGTTCTCGTCCTTGACCTCACCACGCAGTTCCGCATTATCCGCAGCAAAATGCACGCCACTGACGGCGCCCGGGGTGCCAGCCAGCTGCTGGCCCAGGAAGTATGGCAAGTTTCCCAGGTAGGCAAGCAAAGTCCTGCCATCTACCTGCGGGGGTACGGCGTTGGTCATCCTCTCATCGTTTCACGTTCGGAGCTGGCAGGGAAAGTTGGGGTCATCGAATGTGCACAACACCTCCGCGCCGCCGGATCCCCGCCCGCGTGCGCACCGGCCGGCGGGCGCAACCCGGCCGAATGGGCTAGGCGACGGGGGCGCCGAACAGCAGACCCAGGCAGTAGGTCACCGCGGCGGCGCCCCAGCCGATGGCCAGCTGGCGCAACCCGCGCTTCAGGGGCGAGGCCCCGGAAAGCAGACCCACCACGCCGCCGGTAAACATCAGGGCCGCTCCCACCAGGACGGCGGCCAGGATGATGGAGGGCAGCCCGGACATCCCGAAGATGAACGGGAGGATCGGCACGACCGCGCCGGAGGCGAAGAACAGGAACGAGGAAGCCGCCGCCCCCGGGGCCGAACCCAGTTCCTCGTGCTCGCGGGCCAGCTCCTCACCGCGCAGCTCCGGCTGCAGTGAGAATGAGGGGTTGCAGTCGCAGGTGAACAGCCCCATGCGTTCGGCGGCCCGGTGCTCGGCGTCCTCATCGCTCATGCCGCGCGCCTTGTAGATCAGCACCAGTTCGTTTGCGTCCAGGTCCAGGTCCTGCGCCGCGGAGAGCGTCACCTGGGTGGGCCGGGAGGCGGTGAGCAGTTCACGCTGGGAACGCACCGAGACATATTCGCCCGCCGCCATGGACAGCGCGCCGGCCAGCAGGCCGGCGATGCCGGCGAAGAGGACGAAGGAGGAGGCCACCCCGGTGGCACCGATGCCCAGCACCAACGCGAAGTTGGAGACCAGCCCGTCATTGGCGCCGAACACCGCGGCCCGGAAGTTGCCGGCCAGCCGGGTGCGCCCGGCGGTGGCCAGGGCGCGCACCACTTCCTCGTGCACCAGTTCGTCGGCGGCCATGTGAGCCGGGGCGTCAGCGTCCTTGGCGTAGGGGGAATCTCCCTCCGCGCGCTGGGCCAGGGCCAGCACGAACACCGACCCGAAGTGCCGGGCCAGGAAACGCAGCACGGTGCGGCGCAGCGAGGGGCGGCTGGGTCGGGCCTGGTCGCCGAGCAGTTCGCGCCAGTGCGCCTCATGGCGGGCCTCGGCTTCGGCCAGTCCGAGCAGCACCTGGCGTTCCTGCCCGGTACGCCGCGAAGCCAGTTCGCGGTAGATCGCACCCTCGGCGATCTCATCGGCCAGGTACTTGCGCCAGCGCCGAACCTGCGCCGGGGTGGGGGAAGAAGGGGGATTGACGGTCATCACGGCAGTGAATCTCCTCAGTCAGGCCTCCTGCCTACAGCAGCTGTGGCAGGGGACGGACCCCGCGGTGCTCCGCGGCGCGTCCGTCATCGGCATCCAGTGTAGTGACCGAGGGGTGGGCGGGGAATTTGGCAAGGCTAAAAGCTACCGGACGCCCGCCGCTGGTGCCGCGCCGGGGCAGGAACACCAGCAGCCGCCCGTGGGCCGGATCGAACCGGGCCGGGCCGGCCGCGCGCGTGAGCAGCCGCAGCAGCCGTTGCGGCTCACTGGTGTGCAGCACCTGCCAGGCGCCATGGAGGGTAAATTGCACTTCTCCGCTGTGCAGGTCGATCAGCGGCAGGACGGGAACGGCGTGCATCGCAGGCACCGGCCTTTCAGGCTAGCTCTTGCCCGGGCACAAGCTGGTGCCGCGGACCGCTTCCTCATCCGAACCACCCATGAACCTGGGGTTGGTGTGCGGCCAGTCGGAGCTTGGCGCCGCATCTCGTGAAGCTACGTTTCGATGCTACACGGAGTCGGCGATCTTCTTCAGCCGTGCGTAATGTTCCTTCCACTGCTCGTCACTGAACTCCGGCAGGTTCCCGTTCTGCGCGGACAGGCCCGTCTGCCCGTCAATCAGTTCGCGCACCAGATCCAGGTGCCCGGCGTGGCGGGAGGTTTCCTCCACCATGTGCAGCATTAGGTGCTCCAGAGTGGTTTCACTGTCCTCACCCCACCAGGGCACCGAGGCCGGGGCGTCCAGCTCCAGTTCCTCGAAGGCGGTACTGGCCGCGTCGATCGCCTGGCGGTAGAACTGCAGCACGTCGGCGGCGCCGGTGTCCGCCTCCACCACGAAGTCCGCCATCGGGTCTTCGGAGGTGAAGGCCTGCACGGCCCGGGGACTGTCCACCGGGCGTTTGAGGCAATAGCTGAAGTAGCCGAATTCCATGACCGCCAGGTGGTTGATGACCCCCAGGACGTTGGTGCCGCTGGGCACCATGGGCCGACGCAGCTGGGCTTCGTCCAGATTCTCGGCCTTCCACAGCGCCGCCTGCCGGGCATGATCCAGGTAGCGGCGCAAACGCTGCTTGCGCGCGGTGACTTCGCTGTCCATGGGCTGCAGTCTAGTGCAGCAGCCGCCGCGGCAACAGGGGGTGTTTACGGGGCAGCGCTCGCCGCGGGCCGGGTCGGCGGCCGGGCGCCGGGGCGCTCACCGGCGCCCGGCTCCTGCCCGGTACCCGGTGTGGTGCGGGTATCGACCGGGACCTCCAGGCTCACCCGGTAGCCCTCGGTGTTGCTGCCGGTGACGGCGGCCAGCTGGCTGGCGCCGGCGCCGGCGTCGTCGCCGAAGACGTTGTCGCTGCGCAGGCTCACCGCGGCCAGGTTCTTGACCGAGGGCTCATAGCCGACGGTGGCGTACACCTGCTCGCACGCCTCTTGGGGCAGTGCCACTTGGGAGGTGGCGATCGCGTTGGCCGCATCGGTGACCGAATGCTCGTCCGGGTAGATTTCAAAGTGGATGTGCGGCCAGCGCCCGGCATAGCAGGCCGGGAAGATGCTGGTGAAGCGCACCATCCCGTTCTGGTCGCTGAGCTGCACGCCGCGCAAGTAGTTTTCCTCCTGCACCCCGGTGGAGTACATCGAGTAGCGGCCCTGGCGGTCGCACTGCCAGACGTAGACGGCCACCCCGATCATCGGGGCGTTGTCCTTCGCGCTGTCCAGGATGCGCAGCTGCAGCTGCATGTCGATGCCCTGGGCGGTGTCTGTGGCGCCGTCGAAGCTGGAACGGATATCGCTGCGCACGATCCCGGAACGCTCCAGCACGTCCGGTCCGTTGGACCCGTCCGCGGGGTAGGGGCCGGCCGTCTCCTCGGGGATTTCAGCCGCGTCCCGTGAACCGGTTCCGGCGGTGGGGGCGCAGGCGGACAGGGTGAAGGCCAGGGTGCCCAGCCCCATGGCGGTGAGCATCTGGCGCCGGTCGATCAGGGTCTGCACGTCAAACCCCAGCCCCTGATCCTCCAAGTCTTCGCCCGGGCGGGGCAGGGGGCGGTTGTTGAACCAGCGTCCTGGCGGGGTGGATGTCATGACGGCTCCTTTGTGCATCCGGGGCAGCTTTAAAACCAAGGGCACCACCGGGCCTGTTGCCCGATGGTGCCTTTGAGGATATGCACCGGTATTGGGTTCCGGCACAGCTGCGGCTATGCGGCCGCTATGACCTGTGCTTAGCGCACCGCGGAGTCCTGCACGCCCTCCACGCTGCTCTCGCCGGCCACCCGCCGATCCCAGCTGGCCAGCACCTGCGCGTCGGTGCGCCCGGTGGCCAGCGAGACCACGATGTAGGTCAACGCCGAGGCGAGCAGGCCGAAGTAGATCGGTTCGTTCGCGTACACCCCGTCGAACGTGTTCTTCGCCCCGATCTCCAGGTAGATCATCGTGCCCAGGGTGACCGCCGTGCCCGCGGCCATCGACCAGGCCGCGCCCACCCCGTTGCCGCGGCGCCAAATCAGCCCGCCGAGGATGGAGATCAGCAGCCCGCCGACCAGGATGTCATAGGAAATGGTCAGCGCGGCGACCACGTCGTCCACCACGATCGCCAGGATCATGATGACCACGCCCAGCCCGAACACCCACCAGCGGTTGTTGCTGACCTCGTGTTCCGGGTTCTTCTGCTCATCGCGCTGCAGGTCGCGGCCGAACCAGCTGGCCACAAACGGGGCGACGTCGGTGCGCGCCACGGTGGCGGCGGCGATCAGTGCGCCGGAGGCGGTGGACATCATCGCGGCCACCGCGGCGGCCAGCACGATCCCGCCCACGGCCAGCGGCAGCACCTGCAGGGCCACCTCGGCGTAGACCGCGTCCGGGTTCTGTTCGGCCTCGGCCGCGATCCCCGGCAGCGCCACGCGCGCGGCCATGCCGATGATCGCGCCGGCCGCGCCGTAGATGATGCAGTAGATGCCGGCCGACAGCCCGCCCCAGCGGGCCACGTTGTCGCTGCGGGCGGTGAAGACCCGCTGCCAGATGTCCTGGCCGATCAGCAGGCCCAGCCCGTAGACAACGAAGTAGGTGATGATGGTCTGCAGTCCGATGCCGTCCCACTGGAAGAAGGTGGCATCCAGGCGCTGCTGCATGGCCGACCAGCCGCCGCCGGCACCCAGCACGAAGGGCAGCATCAGGAAGAAGACGCCCACGGTCTTGATGAAGAACTGCACCTGGTCGGCCAGGGTGATGGACCACATCCCGCCGATGGAGGAGTAGATCAGCACAATGCCGCCGCCGACCAGGATGGCCAGCCAGCGTTCCCAGCCGTAGAGCACCATGAAGATCGTGGCGTAGGCGCCGGTGGAGGTGGCGCACAGCATCAGCGTGTAGGCCAGCATGACAATGCCCGAGGTGTTGGTCGCGGCCCGGGAACCGTACCGCAGGGTGAGCATCTGGGAGACGGTGAAGATCTTCAGCCGCTGAATCTTCGGGGCGAAGAACAGTGAGAGGGCCGAGACCCCGATGCCGATGGCCACCACCAGCCACATCCCGGAGATGCCGTGGCGGTAGCCCAGGCCCACGCCGCCCACGGTCGAGGCCCCGCCAAGCACGACGGCGGCCATGGTTCCGGTGTACAGCACCGGTCCCAGCCGTCGGCCGGCCACCAGGTAATCGCTCGTGGAATGGGTGCGAGACTTGCCCCACCAGCCGAAGGCCAGCATGCCCACGAGGTATAAGGCGACAATGCCGCCGTTGATGTAATCCATTGAACTTCCCTGTGATGAAAATGACGCTCCATAAAGAATGACAGCAAAAACAAAAGATGTCTATCGGTAAACGCGAGGTGAGTCACAGAACGTCGCGGATCCACCGTCGCCGCGTGCGGGAAATATGAGGTCGCCCACTACAGTGGAGGCAGGAACTCAGATGCGCGGAGGAAAAATGAAGGCGTTGCCCGTCGAGCCCACCGGCTCATCGATCAAGATTGGCAGCCGACTGCGCGTGGCCCGGCAGGGCCAGCGCCTGACCATTGACCAGGTCGCGGAAATGGCGGGGCTGACCAAGGGCTTCCTCTCCCGCGTGGAGCGTGATCTGACCAGCCCCTCGGTCGCCACCTTGCTGACCCTGTGTGAGGTGCTGTCCATCGAAGTAGGGGAGCTGTTCACGGTCCCCGAGACGAAGCTGGTCAAATTGGAGGCCGCCCCGCGCATCTCCCTGGGCGGGGAGGGGATCATTGAACAGCTGCTCACCCCGCGCACCGAACGCCGGGTGCAGGTGATCCGCGCCGAGATCGCGCCGCACGGTGCCGGGGAAGCCGAGCTGTATTCCATGGACTGCCAGGTTGAGGTGCTGCACGTGCACTCCGGGCACTTCACGCTGATCCTGAGCGAGGAGCGCATGGAGCTACAGGCCGGGGACACCGTGACCTTTCCCGGGAGGGAGCCGCACAGCTGGATCAATCCCAGCCCCGAGCCGGCGGTGGTGACCTGGACCCTGGTGCTGTAGTCGCTGCCGGGGAAGAGCGCCGCGCCGGGCTATCCTAGACAAGGCGGGAAAACCGCCGGGCCAGGCAGGAAGACGGACGGGAGTGCGGTGAACGCAACGCAGCCAACGGCAGCCGAGGGCTCCGTGCCGGTCATCCCCTGGTGGTTCTCCGCGGTCCTGGGCATCATCATGGGCGTCACCCTGACCCTGATTCGCACCCAGCGCTACTTCTTCATCGTCGGTGCCGGAGTGCTGGCGCTGATGATCTTCGTGGTGGGGATCCTGACCATCCGCCGCCGCCAGCGTCACGCCGAGCTGATGCAAAGCCGCACCAGCCTGGGCTACCTGCTGTGGATGCTGGTGATCATCATCCTGGCCGGTCCGGTGCACACCATCTACCTGGCCGATGAGCCCACTGAGCTGTGGCTGAAGTCGGTGCTGCTTTCGCTGGGCTTCACGGTGGCCATCCGGCAGGTCGACCGCCACCTGGTCGCCCATTCACGGCAGCGGAGCTAACCCGCCGTTCCCCGCCCCCGATAATGGAATTGGCGCGTCCGCGTCCAGCGCACCGTCAAGTGCCGGAGTCTTCTGGCGGGGCCGCATTGGATTCTCGCGGCCCGGCGGGGAGGGTTGCGGCACCCAGGAACGCCGCGTGCTGCGGCGGCCCGACCTGGGCACTATGACCCACGCCCTGGATGAACTATCCCTAGCCTGTGCCCCATCGGTTCCCTAATGTGATCTGCATCATTGAATGCGGGAGGGAATCGCTATGACGACATCGGGTGGGGCGCCGGCGCAATCCGGGGCCGGACTGAAAAAGGTCCTGGGCAAATGGGACATCCTGGCCATCGGCGTGGGCGCCATGATCGGTTTCGGCTGGGTGGTGCTTACCGGTGACTGGATCACCAGTGCCGGTCCGCTCGGCGCGGCCCTGGCCATGGCGGTCGGCGGTGGCATCATGGCCATCGTCGGGCTGACCTACGCCGAACTGGTGGCCGCCATGCCCAAGGCCGGCGGGGAACACAACTACCTGCTGCGCGCCCTGGGCGCGCGCTGGTCCTTCGCCGGTTCCTGGGGGATTGTGGGCGGCTACATCACCATCGTCGCCTTCGAGGCAGTGGCCCTGCCCAAATCCGTGGCCTACATCTTCCCGCAGATCAACCAGGTCAAACTCTGGGACATTGCCGGTTCGGAGGTGTTCCTGTTCTGGGCGCTGGTGGGGGTGGCCGGGGCGGTGGTGATCACCTGGATCAACATCCGCGGCATCAAGACGGCGGGGATCGTGCAGACCTTCGTGGTGCTTTTCCTCTTCCTCATTGGAGCCATGCTGCTCACCGGGGCCTTCGCCGGCGGCCAGGCATCCAACATGGAGCCCTTCTTCCTCAACGGCACCGCAGGGTTCTTCGGGGTGATGATCATTGTCCCGTTCATGTTCGTCGGCTTCGATGTCATCCCGCAGTCCGCGGAGGAATGCAATATCGCCCCGCGCAAGATTGGGCGCTATGTGATCATCTCCGTCATGATCGCCACCGCCTGGTACGTCATGGTCATCATGGCCACCTCGTCGGGAATGAACGCCTCCGCGCTGGCCGGCTCCGATCTGGCCACCGCCGACGCCATGGGTGCCCTGTTCAATTCCGACACCATGGCCAAGGTGCTGATCGCCGGCGGCATCGCCGGAATCCTCACCTCCTGGAACTCCCTGCTGATGGGGGCCTCGCGCCTGCTGTTCGCCATGGCGCACTCGGGCATGCTGCCGCGCTGGTTCGCCTACCTGCACCCGAAGTACCGCACCCCGTCCCATGCGCTGCTGTTCATTGGCGGGCTGTCCGTGCTGGCCCCGTTCTTCGGCTCGGCGATGCTCGGCTGGCTGGTGGACTCCGGCTCCCCGTCCATCGTGGTGGCCTACCTGCTGGTGGGGGTGGCCTTTGTGATCCTGCGCCGGCGCGAACCGCAGATGAACCGTCCGCTGCGGGTGGGTGGACGCGGAAACTTTGGTCAGCTGATCGGCGTGCTATCGGTGCTGTTGTGCGCCTGGCTGATCAGCCTGTACCTGCCGGGCATGCCGGCGGCGATCGGCTGGCAGCCCTGGGTGCTCTTTGGCAGCTGGTGGCTGCTGGGCATGATCTTCATCCTGCGCATCCCGCGCGGCATCACCCCCGGCGAGAACGCCGAAATGGAGCTGATGCAGCTGATGAGCATCCGCCAGCAGGCCAAGCTGGGGGCCAGCGGCCCGGATGCGGTGGCCGCCCGGGCCGCCCGCCCCAACCGCCAGCGCGCCGCCCAGCGCGACGGGCGCTAGCCCGCCGAACCAGGCAGCATGGACCGGCTGCGGCGCAACCCCAGGGGTTGGCCGCAGCCGGTCCATGCGCCGTTAAGCCCCGGGCAGGCCGATGCCGTCCGGGGGCTTGGGGCTAGGGTTCTTCGCGTCGAATGGCCAGCCACAGGCGGGCGGCGACATCCGGGTCATCCAGGTTCTGCTGCAGCAGCTTGCCGGCCGTGGCGATCCGCAGGCGCAGCGAATTGCGGTGGATCCCCAGCTGCCGGGCCGCCTCCTCCCAGGTGCCGCGGCTGGCCAGGTACGCGCGCACCGCGGGCAGCAGGTCGCTGCGCTGATATTCGCGCAGCGTGCGCACCCAGCCAGCCGCGGTCGCCTCGGTCTCCCCGCCGGCCCCGGTGATCATCCCGGGCGGGGCCTGGGACAGGGCCAGGCGCATCCCGGGCAGGATGCCGGGGATCTCGGCCAGTCCCACCGGTTCGCTGAGCACCGCGCACGCGTGCCGCGGCGGTGCCGGTTCGCCAGGTGCGGGCGCCGGGCGGGCCGCCGGCTCCCCGGCGCTCGACTCGGACAGCACCAGGTACCAGGTGCCGGCCTCACGCAACGCCAGCCGGTGGGTGGACAGGGCGGGCAGCCGCCAGGCCAGCCGGAGGTCGGGGGTCAGCTGCTCCAGCTGGCGCAACGCATCGTGGGCCTCGGTCTGGGGCAGGGTGGCGGCCAGCAGGCGCACCGGCGCCTGCAGCTGCCGGTCCAGGCCGAGCTGCTCACCGACCAGCACCGCGGCGTGGTGCTCGCCGTGCAACAGCAGCCGGGTGACCGCGGCCCCCAGTTCCCGGCGTGCCTCCTGTTCGGTGGCGCGCTGGCGGGCCCGCATGCTCAGCAGCGTGGCCACCGTCATCATGACCTGGCGTTCGGCACGGGTGACGGGCCGGTCCGCGCACACCGCCAGGTAGCCCGTCAGCCGGGGACCGCTGAGGATCGGGTAGACCACCACCGCTTCGCCGGCGATCTCAAAGGTCGCCGCCGAGGGCATGTCCACGCGGGCAAAGCGCCGACACTCCTGGCGCAGCTGCGCCAGGTGGACGGCGGCCGCGGCCGGCCAGTGGGCTTCCGGGCCGTCATCCACCCGCAGGTAGGCGGCCCACCCGCCCAGTGCCCGGGCCAGTTCGCGGATGACCGAGCTGTCCGCATCCGCCCGGTTCGCCGCCCGGGCCAGGGCCGTCTGGGTGCCCAGGCTCTCCATCAGGTTGCTGGCGTCGCTGCGCGCGCTCAGCCGCCAGTAGGCGCGGGAAACCTGCTGGAAGGGGACCTCATCGGGCACCACCCCAAGCTGGATGCCCAGCCGCTGGCAGCCGGCCGCCACCCAGGAGGGAACCTCGTCCAGCCACGGCCCCAGCCCCAGGCCCAGGCTGGTGATTCCATGCGCGGCCAGCCGCCCCAGGTACTCGGTGCTGGCCTCGGCGGTGTCGGCGAAGGACATGCCCGTGGTCAGCAGCAGCTCCCCGCCCTCCAGGTAGGGGGTGGGGTCGGCCAGCTCCGAAATGTGGACCCCGGTGACCGGGTTGGCCCGAAACGTGGTGCCGCTGGCCGGGTAGAAGCTGCGCCCCAACTCGGTGCCCAATTGCAAAAGCGTGATCACGGTGCAAATTATCCTGTACGAACCGTCGAATTGGATGGAACGGCCAGTGACGCGTGTCACCGCCGGATCATAGCGTGGTTCCCATGACTGAAACCCTGCCTTCCGCCGTGCTGTCCCCGCTCGCTTCGAACCCTGCCGCCGACGGCGCCCACCGCCTGCCCCAAAGCCGCCACCTGGCCACCCAGATCCCCGGCCCGCGTTCCCGGGAACTGCATGCCCAGCGGCTGGCCGAGGTCAGTGACGGCTTTGGGATTACCCTGCCGGTGTTCGTGCAGCGCGCCGACGGCGGGATCATCGAGGACGTGGACGGCAACCGCCTGATCGACCTTGCCTCCGGGATCGCGGTGACCTCCCTGGGCGCGGCCAACCAGCGCGTTGCCCAGCGGGTGGCGCAGCAGCTGGAGAAGTTCACCCACACCTGCTTCATGGTCAGCGAGTACGAGTCCTTCACCCGCGTCTGCGCGTGGCTGAACCGCAACACCCCGGGCGACTTCGCCAAGCGCACCGCATTGTTCTCCACCGGCGCGGAGGCCGTGGAGAACGCGGTGAAGATCGCCCGCGCGGCCACCGGACGGCCGAACATCCTGGTCTTCGACGAGGCCTACCACGGACGCTCACTGCTGACCATGGGGATGACGTCGAAGGTCAACCCCTACAAGCTGAACTTCGGGCCCCTGCCCGAGCACATCGTGCGCGCCGCCTCCGCGAACCCGCTGCGTTCGCAGGGCCGCGACGTCCACGAGCTGCTGGCCCTGGTGGAGCAGCAAATTGTGGAGCACGGGGCACGGAGCTTTGCGGCCATGGTGATTGAGCCGATCCAGGGCGAGGGCGGGTTCATCGTCCCGATGCCCGGTTTCCTGCCCGGGCTGCGGGCCCTGGCGGACAAGTACGGGATCGTGCTGGTGCTTGATGAGATCCAGACCGGGATCGGACGCACCGGCAAGCTGTTCGCCGCCGAACACGAGGACGTGGTCGGGGACCTGGTGCTCACCGCCAAGGCGCTGGCCAACGGCGTGCCGCTCTCCGCGGTGACCGGGCGGGCGGAGCTGATGAACGCGCCACACGCCGGAGGCCTGGGCGGCACCTACGCCGGGAACCCGCTGGCCTGTGAGGCGGCGCTGGCGGTCTTCGAGCAGTTCGAGGACGGCAGCGTGCTGCGCAACGCCCAGCGGATCGAGGAACTCACCCGCCAGATGCTGGAACCGCTGGTGGACTCCACCGGCAGCGTGGCCCAGGTGCGGGGGCGCGGGGCGATGCTGGCCGTTGAGTTCGCGGACCGCGACACCCTGGCCCCGCGCCCGGAACTGGCAGCGGCGGTGTCCCAGGCCTGCCACGCGGCCGGGGTGCTGACGCTGACCTGCGGCACCTACGGCAATGTGCTGCGGCTGCTGCCGCCGCTGGTGATCGGCCAGGAGCTGCTGCGCGATGGGCTGCAGGTGCTGCGCCAAGCGGTCCTGGACCTCGCCTAGGCGCCATCCACGCCATTTTCAGGGGCCGGCCGAAGACCGGGAACGCGGCAGACCGCGTCGGTCTTCCGCCGGCCCGCGGCGTCCGGAACGGACCCTCACCCTTGACGGGACGGGCAGGGGAAAATAGCATATTCGACAACGAGAGTTTCCTATTGGAAAACAGAGGTTTTCCCCTTCAGCGTCGAAAGGACCAGCCGTGGAAGAAATCCGTATCGAGGAAAACGGCAAGCTCGGACCCATCAATGCCGCACTGATCCCGCGCTACGCCGGTGCCGGAACCTACGCCCGGCTGCCGCGCCTGGACCAGGTTGAAAAGGCAGACATCAAGATCGTGGGCGTCCCGTTCGACACCGGGGTCTCCTACCGTCCCGGTGCCCGCTTCGGCTCCACCCACGTACGCGAGTCCTCCCGCCTGATCCGCCCCTACAACCCGGCCGTGGACATCTCCCCGTTCGCGCTGAGCCAGGTCGCCGACGCCGGGGACATGGCGGTGAACCCGTTCAACATCAACGAGGCCATTGAAGCCATTGAACACAACGCCCTGGAACTGACCGAGGACGGGGCCTCGCTGGTCACCATCGGTGGGGACCACACCATCGCCCTGCCGCTGCTGCGCGCCGCCTCCCAGCGTGCCGGCGGACCGGTGGCGCTGCTGCACTTCGATGCGCACCTGGACACCTGGGACACCTACTTTGGTGCCGAATACACCCACGGCACCCCGTTCCGCCGCGCGGTGGAAGAGGGCATCCTGGACACCGAGGCCATCAGCCACGTCGGCACCCGCGGCCCGCTGTACGGCAAGAAGGACCTGGAGGATGACAAGCGCTTCGGCTTCGGCATCGTCACCAGCTCGGACGTGTACTACCAGGGGGTGCGTGAAATCGTGGACAAGCTGCGCGACCGCATCGGCAACCGCCCGCTGTACATCTCGGTGGACATCGACGTGCTGGACCCGGCCCACGCCCCGGGCACCGGAACCCCGGAAGCCGGCGGGATCACCAGCCGCGAGCTGCTTGAAATCCTGCGCGGGCTGCGCGGGATGAACATCGTCGGCGCGGACATCGTGGAAGTGGCCCCGGCCTACGACCATGCCGAGATCACCGGCGTGGCCGCCTCCCACGTCACCTACGACCTGATCAGCCTGATCAGCGACCTGCGCCACGGCAAGGGAATGAACTAGCATGTCCAACACCGCGCAACGCAACGGCGGGGACCTGGTCATTGAGACGCTCAGTGCGCTCGGCGCCAGGACCGTGTTCGGAATTCCCGGGCAGCACGCGCTGGGGCTCTTTGACGCGCTCTCCCGCTCGGACCTGCATTTCGTCTCCTCCCGGGTGGAGAACAACTCCGCCTTCGCCGCCGACGGCTATTCCCGGGCCACCGGGGAAGTGGGCGTGCTGTTCCTCTCCACCGGCCCCGGGGCGCTAACCTCCCTGGCCGGGCTGCAGGAAGCCTACGCCACCGGCGTGCCGATGGTGGTGGTGGCAAGCCAGATCCCGGTGGATGGACTGGGCGCCCGGCGCAAGGGCATGCTGCACCAGCTTGATGACCAGAAGGCCTCGGCCGCAAACGTCACCAAGTTCCAGCGCACCGTGCACCACGCCTCCTCGATCCCCTCGGCCATCCAGGACGCCTGGGCCGAGGCGATCACCGTGCCCATGGGCCCGGTCTGGGTGGAGGTGCCGCAGGACGTGCTGCTGGCCCCGGTCATGGTCCCGCCGGTGCGTGATGCGCTGGCCGAGGCCTATGAGCACCCGCCACGCATCGAGCTGATCGAGGAATCGGCCCGCTGGCTGGCCGACGCCCGGCGCCCGGTGATCGTGGCCGGGGGCGGCGTGCGCCGCTCCGGCGCGCAGCAGGCGCTGGCGCAGGTCGCCGAAACGCTGCAGGCCCCGGTGCTGAGCACCCCCGGCGGCAACGGCGCGTTCGGGTGGGACCACGAACTCTCCCTGCAGTCCTGGGTGGAGGACCGCTACGTCACCGAGGTCCTGGAGGACGCGGACGTGCTGATCGTGGTCGGCTCCTCGCTGGGCGAGGTGACCAGCAACTACTTCACCCTGACCCCGCGCGGGCGGATGATCCAGATTGACGCCGAACCGCGGGTGCTGGAATCCAACACCCCGGCCCTGGGGCTGCGCGCCGATGCGAAGGCCGCGCTGGAGTTTCTGGCCGAGGAACTACGGCGCACCGGGCACCAGGCCCGCGTGGACTGGCACGGCCAGAGCCCGCAGCAGCTGGTGGCCCAGACCCTGGAAAAGGTGCAGCGGCGCCTGGATTCGCAGGACCTGGACAAGGAACGCCGGTTCATGGCCGACATCCGCCAGGCCGTGCCGGAGCGGATGCAGACCTACTGGGACATGACCATCGCCGCCTACTGGGGCTGGAGCTGCTGGGACGCCCGCCAGGGCCAGTTCCATTCGGCGCAGGGGGCCGGGGGACTGGGCTTTGGCTACCCCGCGGCCATCGGCGGTGCCGTCGGGCTGGAAACCCAGGGGCTGGGCCACGCCGAGGCGCGGGTGCTGGCCGTCTCCGGTGACGGATCGGCCATGTACTCGATCGCCGAACTGGCCACCGCCAAGCAGCACAACGTCCCGGTCACCTGGCTGATCGTGGATGACGGCGGCTACGGCATCCTGCGCGAATACATGGAAGGGGCCTTCGGCAAGGCCACCGCCACCGAGCTGGCGCGCCCCGACTTCGTGGCCCTGGCCGAGTCCTTCGGGATACCGGCCCGCCAGGTCCCGGTGGAGGAGGTCGGGCAGGCGCTGCGCGAGTCCTTCGCCGCCGAGGGGCCAAACGTCGTGGTGGTGCAGACTCTGCTGAAGATGTTCGCTCCCACGCATCTGGAAGCGTAAGCCACCGCGGCGTGCCGCGCAGCACCGGGCACCAGCAATGAACACCAAGGGGGGCCTGCCGTGGGCAGACCCCCTTGGTGTTTGGCGGCAGCAGGGCAGTGGGTCCACCCGTGCCGAAGCGCCGGCTGATCCTGGCCCCGCACGGCCGGGAACAGCTGCTAGGCCCGGGTCCACGATCCGTTCCTGAGCTACCCGCAGCTCCATGGAAGACCCACGAACGGAGCAGCCGTGCCCTCAGACCTTCTCAAGGTCGATCCCACCCAGGCGGGCCCTGAACTGCCCGCCACCGAAGATGCGCGGATCCAGCCGATCCATCCCCGTCACGCCGCGGACTTGGCGGCCGCCTGCCTGGCCGCGTACCCGCCCGAGGTGGCCGCAGCAACGCTGCACGACGCCACACGAGAAATGGAGCAGACCTTCGCCAACCACTACGGGCGGTTGCTGCCCGAATGCTCCAGCGCTGCCGTACCCGGTGCACGGGCGGTCGGTGCCGTCTTTGTGGTCCAGCGATCCATCTGGGATCCCGGACTTCCCGGTCCCTTTATCATCGACCTCTTCGTGGCCCCCGCTGAGCGGGGACGGGGGCTGGGCCGCGCCCTGGTGCTGGGGGCGCTGTCGGGCTGCGCCCGCAGCGGGCACCGCACGCTGAGTCTGCGGGTGGGGGAGGGCACCTCGGCCGCGGCCTGGAACCTCTACCGGCAACTGGGGTTCTGCCCCATCCCCTGCACCGGGTAGGTGGGGGCGGGCAAGGGTGCTAGCGGCCGTGGCGTGCGGCGGCGGACCGGTGCTCGGCAATGCGCTGGGCGGCGGTGCGCAGGCTGGGGTAGTCGGCGCCCGGACCCTGGGCGATGAATCCCGGGGCCAGGTGGTCCGGGCCCGGCTCGCCGCCGTGATGCAGGCCCCGGTAGCTGCCCCCGCTCATGCGCACCAGGTGGGCCCCGGCAGCCACGTCCCAGGCCTTGGTGTCAAAGCCGATGGTGGCGTCGGCCCAGCCGGCCGCCACGTGTGCCAGGGCCATCGCCGCGGAAACCTTGCGCCGCACGGTCGCGAAGTCCAGGACCCACTGGCCAAAGAGGTCCAGGGCAATCCTCCCGTCGGCCGCGATCGCCTCGGCCGATGGGTAGTCGGTCATCAGGTTGGCGTGCTGCTGGCCGGGGCGCGGCCGCGGCCGCAGCGGCTGCCCGTTCAGGAACGCGCCCTGGAGGTTGGCGCTGAACTCATCGCCGGTGACCGGGTCGATCACCACCGACGCCACCAGCTCATCGTCGATGGCCGCGGCAATGGAGACGCAGAAGAATGCGATGCCGTGCACGAAATTGCTGGTTCCATCCAGCGGGTCCACGATCCACTGGATGGGCCCCGAGGGATCGCCGGTGGGCAGATCCTCCACCGTTTCCTCGCCCAGCACCCAGGAGTCGGGGCAGCGGGAGAGCAGCTCACGGGTGAGCAGCAGTTGGCTGCGCCGGTCCAGTTCGGTGACCAGGTCGTGGGTGTTCGTCTTGTGCTCGGCCCCGATTCCGGTGCGGAAGTTCTCCCGCAGCAGCCCGGCCGCCTGGCGCCCGGCTTCCAGGGCAACACTGCGCAGCCGTTCGGCCAGCTGCTGCCGTTGCGTGCACGACGGGACCGTCGGCGGCTGCCGGGGGTCGGTTGCCTCGATGGTCGCGGGACGCGGAGCGCGGTGCCTTGATGCCTGGGATGCCACGCCTCCAGCCTAGCGCCCCGACGCGCTGCACCCTCGTTGCGCGGGCCGGGGAACCGGGCGCGCGGGATGGAACCGGCCGATGCGCCGACCCGGCCCGGGCGAAGCAAGATAAGCTTCTGGCCATGAGTAGCATGCAACCGATCGTGCCCAAGGTGTCGTTGACCGAACAGGTGACCACCATGATCCGTGCCGCCATCGTCTCCGGAGAGATGAAGCCGGAGGAGCACTACTCGGCGATCGCCATCGCCGAGAAGCTCGGCGTTTCGCGCACCCCGGTTCGCGAGGCCCTGCAGCTGCTGGAGAAGGAAGGCATCGTCACCGTGGCCAAGAACCGCGGGGTACGGGTCAATCAGATCTCCCTGGACGATATCGTCGAGGTCTTCCAGGTGCGCCTGGCCGTGGAACCGCAGGCCGCGGCGCGCGGGGTGCTCAACGCCAGCGACGCCGATATCCGCACCCTCACCGAGCTGCACCAGCGGATGCTGCAGATCGGCGAAACGGGGGACGGGCGGGCCACCCTGGAAGCCGACAAGCAGTTCCACCTCTACCTGTTGGGGTTGGCAGGAAACGCCAAGCTGGATGCGATCATCAGCGAGCTGCGCAATCTGGTGCTGGCCCACGGGCAAACCACCATCCCCCAGGCCCGCACCAGCCAGGAGCTGGCGGGGGACCGGGATGAGCTCATCGAGGCCATCACCCAGCGTGACCCGGCGGCGGCGGCCACCGCGATGCGCAACCACGTCATGCGCACCGCCCAGCTGCTGATCCGCTCGGTCTGTGCCCGCACCCCCGGCCTGGATGCCCAGAAGTTCATTGAACGCCTGGACCAGCTGATGCTCCTGCCGGAGAACTGCCCCAACCCGCAGTAACTTTGGCTCCGCCCCTTGTCGCCGACGACCACCTGATCTAGAGTTGCATGCAACATGTAACAACGATGTTGGCTGATGAAAAGGTGGTCTAGCCGATGACCCAACCACTGCAGGGAATCAAGGTCGTTGACCTCTCCCGGATCCTGGCCGGGCCCTTGTGCACCATGACACTGGCCGACTTCGGCGCCGAGGTGATCAAGGTCGAAAGCCCGGCAGGCGACGAAACCCGCAGCTGGAAGCCGCCGGTCACCGACGCCGGGGTCAGCACCTACTATTCGGCGGTCAACCGCAATAAGCAGGCAGTAGTCGCCGACTTTGCGGATCCGGCCCAACTGCAGGCCCTGCTGGAGCTGATCCGCGACGCGGATGTGCTGGTGGAAAACTTCCGGCCCGGGGTCCTGGCCAAATTCGGCCTGGACTACCACAGCCTCGCCGAACTCAACCCCCGTCTCGTGTACTGCTCCATCTCCGGATTCGGCGACAAGCAGGGGGCTGCGCTCCCCGGCTTCGACCTGCTGGTGCAGGCCGTGGGCGGGCTGATGAGCATCACCGGTGAGCCGCAGGGCACCCCCTCGAAGGTCGGGGTCGCGCTGGTGGACGTGCTGGCCGCCCAGAACGCCACCACCGGAATCCTGCTGGCACTGCGCGAGCGGGACGCCAGCGGGCAGGGCCAGCAGGTGAACATCACCTTGATGGGTTCCCTGCTGTCCGGGCTGACCAACCAATCCAGCAGCACGCTGGCCACCGGGCGGTCCCCGGCCCGAATGGGCAACGCCCACCCCAGCATCGCACCCTACGAAACCTTCCGCACCGCCGACGGGGTGGTGGCCATCGCCGTGGGCAATGACCGCCAGTTCGCGGCCCTGCTGCGCGAACTGGGACTCGAGGCACTGGGGCAGGACCCGCGCTTTGCCGAGAACAGCTCCCGGGTGGCGCACCGTGAAGAGCTCAAGGAATTAATCGAGAACGCCACCGTCACCCGCCCGGCGGCGTACTGGGCCGAAGCGTTGATGGGGGCCGGGGTCCCGGCGGGCAAGGTGAACTCGATCGCCGAGGCCATAGACTTCGCCCGCGACCTCGGGCTGGAACCCACCGCCCTGATCCGCGACCGGCACACCGCGCAGGAAACACGGCAGATCGCCAGCCCCATCGGGCTCTCCCGCACCGGCGCCCAGTATCACAGCGTGCCCCCGGCCCACGGCCAGCACCAGCAGCTGCTGCTGAACCCCACCGGCAGCTAGCGCCACCGACCCGGGCCCGGCGCCCGCACCGGCCGGGCCACTACCCACCCAACCCCTCTTCCGTTTCAAGGAGCACACCATGACCACGACCACCACCGGCACCGCCCTGGATCCTTCGGACCTGATCAACTTCGATGCGCTGCTCAGCTCCGAGGAGCTCGCGCTGCGCCAGCAGGTGCGCCAGTTCGTCGCCGAGAACATCAAGCCGAACATCGCCACCTGGTACGAGAAAGCCGTCTTCCCGCTGGAAATCGTGCCGGAAATGGCCAAGCTCGGCCTGCTGGGCATGCACCTGGAAGGCTACGGCTGCGCCGGGCGCAGTGCCGTGGAATACGGGCTGGCCGGTGCCGAACTGGAGGCCGGGGACTCGGGGCTGCGCACCTTCGTCTCCGTGCAGGGCTCCCTGGCCATGAGCGCCATCTACAAGCACGGCTCCGAGGAGCAGAAGCAGCAGTGGCTGCCGCAGATGGCCGCCGGCGAGGCCATCGGCTGCTTCGGGCTGACCGAGCCCACCGCAGGCTCGGATCCCTCCAGCATGACCACCTTCGCCCGCCGTGACGGGCAGGACTGGGTGCTGAACGGAACCAAGCGCTGGATCGGGCTGGCCAACGTGGCCAAGGTCGCCGTCATCTGGGCGCAGACCGATGAGGGGATCCGCGGTTTCGTGGTTCCCACCGACACGCCCGGGTACTCGGCCACCCCGATCGAGCCGAAGCTGTCGATGCGCGCCTCGATCCAGTGCGAAATCGAGCTGAGCGACGTGCGCCTGCCCGCCGATGCGGTGCTGCCGCACGTCACCGGGCTCAAGGGGCCGTTCTCCTGCCTGAACGAGGCCCGCTACGGCATCATCTGGGGCTCCATGGGCGCCGCCCGGGACGCGTTCGAGGATGCCCTGGCCTACTCGCAGACCCGCATGCAGTTCGACAAGCCGCTGGCCGGCTACCAGATGACCCAGCAGAAGCTGGTGGACATGGCCCTGGAAATCAACAAGGGCTTCCTGCTGGCCCTGCACATTGGCCGGATGAAGGACGCCGGAACCCTGGACCTGCACCAGATCTCGGTGGGCAAGCTGAACAACTGCCGCGAGGCCATTGAAATCTGCCGGGAGGCGCGCACCATCCTGGGCGGCAACGGCATCACCATGGACTACTCGCCGCTGCGCCACGCCAACAACCTGGAATCGGTGCGCACCTACGAGGGCACCGATGAGGTGCACACCCTGATCCTGGGCAACAAGCTCACCGGGGTGCCGGCCTTCCGCTAGGACCGGCATTGCGTCGGGGCCGGCAAGTAGCCGCCCCGGCGCGGCGTCCCAAACACGAACCGTCACCAGCACCGCCTCCTCCAGCGGGCAGCATCTACAAAGTCAGGCATATGAAGGAACAGAACACCGTGGTCGAGCTGCGTCAATTCCTCAATGGCCAGTGGGTTCCCGGCCAGGGGCAGCAGGTCAGCTCCAGTGCTGCGGCCATCCCCGAACGAACCCTCGCCCAGGGGGCGGCGGCCACCGCCGCACAGGTCGGGCAGGCCCTGGACGCGGCGCACGCGGCGTCCGCCGACTGGGCGGCAACCCCCATGGCCACCCGGGCCGGCTACCTGCAGCGGGCCGCAGCCTGGCTGCGTGAGCGCGCCGAACAGCTGGGCGCCGAGCTGTCCAGGGAGGAAGGCAAGACGCTGGCGGAGGGGATCGGTGAAGTCCGCCGGGCCGCGCAGATCCTTGACTACTATGCCGGGCAGGCCGAACGCGATGCCGGCACGGTGTTCCAGTCGCCACGGGCCGGGGAACAAATCCTGGTGACCCACAAGCCGCTGGGTGTGGTGGGGGTCATCACCCCGTTCAACTTCCCGATCGCTATTCCGGCCTGGAAGATCGCCCCGGCGCTGATCTTCGGCAACACCGTGGTGTTCAAGCCCGCCAGCCTGGTGCCGCTGCTGGCAATGCGGCTGGTCGAGGCCCTTCAGGCCGCTGGCCTGCCCGCCGGAGTGCTGAACCTGGTCATCGGTCCGGGCCGACTGGGCGATGCCATCATGGACCACCCGCGGTTGGCCGGACTGTCCTTCACCGGCTCCACCGGGGTCGGACGCCAGCTGTGCGCCGCCGGCGCGGCGCGCGGGGTCCCGGTGCAGGCCGAGATGGGCGGCAAGAACGCCTCGGTGGTGCTGGCCGACGCGGACCTGGAACTGGCCGTGGAGCAGGTGCTGTTTGGCGCGTTTCGCTCCACTGGCCAAAAATGCACCGCCACCTCACGGCTGATCCTGGACGCGGACATCGCCGAGGACTTCTTGGGCCGGCTCACCGCCCGGCTCGATGACTGGGTAACCGGGGACCCTCTGGACGCGGCGGTGCACATGGGTCCACTGGTGGATGCCCGGGCCCGCGATGCGGCCCAGCAGGGGCTGGAACGTGCCCTGGAGCAGGGCGCCAGCATCCGCTATCGGGGCGCCGCCCCGCAGGAGGCCGGGTTCATGCCGCCCATCATCCTGCAGCTGCCCGAGGGGCCGCGGGGGCGTGAGAACGCGGGATGGCGTGAGGAATTCTTTGCCCCCATCCTCTCGGTCATCCAGGTCGCCGGCGCCGAGCAGGCCTTCGCCGCCGCCCAGGACAGTGAGTTCGGGCTGAGCCTGGCGCTGTTCACCACCAACCTGGCCACGGCGATTCGCGCGCAACAGCAGCTTGATGTGGGTATTCTGCATGTGAATTCCGAATCGGCCGGGGCCGACCCGCACGTACCCTTCGGTGGGGCCAAGGCCTCCGGATACGGGCCGAAGGAACAAGGGGCCGCGGCCCGCGAATTCTATACGCACACCACCACCACCTACCTGCGCGGCTAGCACGGGCACGGGAATCGGAAGGACAACGATGCAGATACAGCGGATCCTGGTCATCGGGGCGGGAACCATGGGGCGCCAGATCGCCATGAGCGCGGCCCTGGCCGGCTACAACACCACCCTGAACGACATCTCCGGCGAGGCGCTAAAGGCCGCGGGGCGGGAACTGGATAAGTGGGCCGCGGGCCGGGTGGCCAAGGGCAAGCTGACCCAGGCCGATGCCGACGCGGCCCTCGCCCGGCTGGAACGCAGCACCGACCTGGACGCGGCGGCCGGCAACGCGGATCTGGTGATCGAGGCGGCCGTGGAGAAGCTGGAGGTCAAGAAGGCGCTCTTTGAGCAGCTGGGCCGCAGCACCCCGGCACACGCGATCCTGGCCACCAACTCCTCCACCTTGGCCTCCTCGCATGTGGCGCAGGCTTCCGGGCGCCCGGACTTGGTGTGCAACATGCACTTCTTCAACCCGGCCCTGGTCATGAAGTGCGTCGAGGTGGTGCGCAACGAACACACCAGTGACGCCACCGTGGAGGCCGTGATGCAGGTGGCGCGCGCCATGGGCAAGGACCCGGTGCTGGTGCAGAAGGAGGTCCCCGGGTTTGTCGCCAACCGCATGATGGGCGCGCTGCAGCGCGAGGCGCTGGAACTGGCCGCCAACGGGGTCGCCAGTTTCCTGGACATCGACACCACGGCCAAGACCGCGCTGGGACATCCGATGGGTCCCTTTGAACTGATGGACCTGGTGGGCATCGACGTCATCGACTTCATCGCCCAGGCCACCTACGCCGAGACCGGCGACGCCGCCGACAAGCCGCACCCGCTGATAGCCGAGAAGGTCGCCGAAGGCCGTCTGGGACGCAAGAGCGGCGCCGGGTTCTACGACTACTCCTAGCGTCGGGCACCGCCGATGGGAAACGTCAGGGGACCGCGAGAATTCCCGGTCCCCTGGCGTGGTGGCGCCCGGCGCGGGGCAGGGCGGGTGAAGCGGGAATCAGGCCTCGTCGGTAACCTCGGGTTGGGCGCCGAGGATGAAGTGGCGTCCGGAGATCCGCTCGACCTTGACCCGGACCCAGGCGTCCTTCAGGGTGGGGATCCACGGGGTGACGCCCGACTCGCGGGCCTCGCGGATCTCCTCCTCGCTTTCCAGCACGGCCGCGGTGCCGTGCACCACGACGCTCCAGGCTTCGTCGGAGAGCACCCCGTCGGCCTCGAAGGCGATGGAGGAGTTCACGGTCATTGCCGCGAGCTTGTTGCCCGGAGCGGTGCGGATGAAAATATAGCCCTTGTGCACGGCAAAATTCACGGGAACGATGTCGATGATGCCCGCCGCGGCGGTGGCAACACGTCCGTGGGCGCTATGGGCCAGCAATTCCCAGCACTGTTCCTCGGTCAGTTTAAGGACCGGATCGTCATTGTCGTGTTCAAATCTCATACCCTCAGTTTTCTACGTCCTGTAGAAAAAGTCCAGTGCATTCGGGCACAAATTTCTGGCGACACCCCCAGTCGGGGCCAGTCGTGAAAGACTGGTTGCATGACTCATGCTGCAACTGACGGCACCGCGCGCCATATTGCCGCACGCATGGAAGACGGCTTTCACCGCTGGCGCGCCCGTCGGGCTCAGGGCCGGGGGCTGCGTCCCATCATTATGCCGTATCTGGGTTATGGATACAGCAGCGGCGACGGGGGCTGGGTGCGCGTCTTCGCCCGGGTCGCCCTGGCGCGTCCGGGATTCTTCGAAAACGGGCGACACAAGGCCCAGATGATCGAGGACGGGATTCGCGGCTTTCGAAACTTCATTTCCCCGATCCTGCCTTACGCCGAGGTCATGGTCCACGTGGCCGGCCAGGACTTCAAGGTCCACGCCGACCGCGGCGGGGTGATTGATGCCAAGCTCAGCGTCGACCTGACCCCCGGGTGGCACCGGGTGGATGTCAGTGTGGCCCAGGGGGAAGGAGCCAGCACCGAGGTGCTGGTCATTGACGAAAACCAGCGCACCGGGGTGATCTGCGATGTGGACGACACCGTGGTGGTCACCGCGCTGCCCCGGCCGTTGCTGGCGGCCTGGAACTCCTTTGTGCTCTCCGAACATGCCCGGGTGCCCACCCCCGGGATGGCGGTCATGATGGAGCGGCTGGTCACATCGCGCCCCAACACCCCGACCATCTATCTTTCCACCGGCGCCTGGAATGTCGCGCAGACCCTGAACCGGTTCCTGAGCCGCAACCTCTATCCCCGGGGGCCCATGCTGCTCACCGACTGGGGACCCACTCCCAGTGCCTGGTTCCGCAGCGGAGTCCAGCACAAGGTGGACCAGCTGCGCCGCCTGGCCCACGAGTTCCCCAACATCCGCTGGGTGTTGATCGGTGACGACGGGCAGCATGACCCGAGCACCTACGCCGAGTTCGCTCGGCGCTATCCGCAGCACGTGCGTGCCATTGTCATCCGCCAGCTCACCCCATCCGAGGCGGTGCTGGCCGGCGGTCGCTCCCACGAGCTGCAAATGTCCACCCCGGACACCGACTGGGTCTACGAGGCCGACGGATCGCGCATCGCGCTGCGGCTGCAGCAACTGGGCCTGCTGGAAGGTGAAAAGCGTGGCGCCGCAGCCGCGCCGGAGTCCGGGAGCCAGGCCGATGACGGAAAGGGATAAAACGATGGAAGCCGGAACCGTATTGCGCGTCGAGGTCCCCATGCGCTGGGGCGACATGGATGCGTACGGGCACGTGAACAACGTGAACCTGATCAGGCTCATGGAGGAGGCGCGCATCGCCGGCTTTGGCGTGCCCGGGGGCACCGGCGCGCCGGGGATGCGTCCGAAGGTGGATATCTTCTCCGCCGTCCCGGCCGGGGTCCAGATCCTGGTGGTCGAACACCGCGTGCGGTACTCCAGACCGCTGGAATACCGCAACGTCCCGGTCAACGTGGACCTGTGGATCGCAAGCGTGAAGCCGGCCAGCTTCGATATCTGCTATGAATTCCGGGATCCCGTGGAGGACACCCTGTGTGTGCGGGCCACCACCACGCTGGCCTTCTTTGACACCGCCAGCTCGCGGGTACAGCGCCTGAGTGAGGCCGAACGCGCCGGGCTGGCACCCTTCCAGGGGCGGCCGGTCTTTGGGCGCTAGTTGTTCTTCCCACGGAGGTTGTGGGCAACGGCGCGTTGTGTGAGAAGAGGTGAGGACCTCCGGTATCGATATGGGTAACCACACTCATCTCGAATCACACGAAGGTCCTCATGTCTTACATTACTCATGCCCGCGCTTCGCTGACACCGCAGGGCCGACTGAAAATGGTCCTGCTGGTCATCAACGAGAAATGGACGCAGGCGCGTGTCGCCGAGCGCTTCCAGGTCGCTCGCGGGACGGTGTCGAAGTGGGTGGCCCGGTACAAGGCTGAAGGTGCGGCAGGGCTTGAGGACCGCTCATCCAGGCCGCGCCGCTCACCGAACCGCACGTCCCAGCGCACCGAGCGACGGATCGTTGCTCTGCGCGTGAGCCGGCGGTGGGGGCCGCACCGGATCGCGTATCACCTGCGCCTGCCGCAATCGACGGTATCGAAAGTGCTGAGCCGGTACCAGGTGCCGCTTCTTGGGCACATCGATCTGAACACCGGTGTCCGGGTGCGAAAGCCCAAGCCGGTGCGCTACGAGCACGAGAACCCCGGCGATCTGGTGCATGTGGATGTGAAGAAGCTGGGCCGGATCCCCGACGGCGGAGGCCACCGCACCCTCGGCCGTGCGCGGGGGAACAGGAACCGGTCCGGTGTTGGTCACATCTACTTGCATTCCGCGATCGATGACCACTCCCGGTTGGCGTATTCGGAGATCCTTGAGAACGAGAAGAAGGAGACCGCGGCCGGGTTCTGGGAACGCGCGAACGCGTTCTTCACCAACCACGGCATTACCGTTTCACGCGTGCTGACCGATAACGGCTCATGCTACCGCTCACGCCTGTTCAACGACACACTCGGCGAGCACGTCGCGCACAAGTTCACCCGGCCGTATCGGCCTCAGACGAATGGGAAGATCGAGCGCTTCCACCGCACTCTCGCGTTCGAATGGGCCTACGCCCGGCACTACGGCTCAGAAGCCGAGCGCGCCGCCGCTTACCCGGCCTGGCTCCATGAGTACAATCATCACAGACCCCATACCGGCATCGGCGGCAAATCACCCATCGACCGCGTACACAACGTCCATGGGAAGAACAGCTAGATGCCGTTGGGCCCAAAAATGAATTAGGCTAGCTATATCTAACCTATTAGTTCAAGGGGTGTTTTTGTGGCCAAGAGTGATGATCGTCGTCCGGTGCGTCCGCAGGTAGTGCTCGACGTGGTGGCTGGCCCGCAGATGTCCGCGGACAGGGT
>NZ_VATX01000084.1:0-1364 GCF_005774635.1 Glutamicibacter sp. V16R2B1 | reverse complement strand
CATACACCACCGTCCGCTCAGCTCTCACCGACCCGGCCACCGCAGCTCACCCACGTGGCAGAGCACGGCGCGTGCCGCGTACCCGCAGGAAAACCCCGACGTCGGCGGAGGCCGCCTCGCCGGGACACGAAGGATGATCTTCTCTTTCGCCCGCCGTCCGCCACCCAGGCACCAACGCCGTCACGCCCAGATCCCGAGAGACCACATATGGCGAGGGCGTTCGCTACGCAGGTGAGGGCAATCGTTTCCGCAGCGAGGGATACCTGCCTGCCACGGCGATGGCATCCGTCTCATCGTCACGGATCGACACCTTTCCGATGCGCTACGGTCGCGCTGCACGTGCAGTGCGCACGTGCAATGTCGCGGCCCTGCCCTTCGCCGCGGCCCCCGGACGTTCGCCTCATGGAGGTGCACGCAACGGACCTTCTATTTGCTTGTAAGCAAGGTGTACGGAGGCGGTGTGAGGATCTCCGAGCTGGGATTCGACAACCTCGACGACTTCTCCGAACAGGTCTGGCGGACCGTGGCACGCCACCCCTACTGCAACATCGACATGCTCGCCGAATGGCTGGCGCAGCCCGAGTCCGTCGTCGATGTCGAAATCACCCGGCTCGTCGAGGCCGGGCTCCTGCGCCAGGTCGGCCGCCAATGGGAACCCCAGGACCCGCTCAAAGTCCTGCAAACCCGCCACGCCCAGCCGGAAGCCGCCCTCACCGCCGAACGTGCCAGGATGGCCGAGGAACGCGCCCAGCTGTCCCAGTCCGGGCTGTTCGGCGACTATGTCGCCGGCCGGCAACGGACCGGGACCAGCAGCGTCGTCGAGTTCCTCACCCGCGACGAGATCTTGCACTGCATGGCCGAGCTCACCGAACAGAGCACCGCCCGCGTGCGGTTCCTGCAGACCGGACCCCCACCCCCCGGCCTCGGCGGCAACGTGCCCGATCTTCTGGTCCCCGCTGCCGCACGCGGCGTGCAGATCAGCAGCGTGTGGAGCCCGACCGCGCTCGCCGCCGCCCAGCGCCGCCAACCCACCCGGCGCCTACCCCCCATGGGACGCATCCAGGTTGCCCCGGCCGTGCCCATGCGGACCATGGTCTGGGACGCCACCGCCGCGCTCATCCCTGTCCGGGACGACGACCTCGACGAAGGCGGCCTCGTCGCGGTGGCACCCACCCTGGTGCGCGCCGTCACCGAGATGGTCACCAGGATCGAACAGACCATCCCCGCCCAACGCCACCCCGTCGGAGCCGAGGAACCGGCCGCGATCCGCCGCCAACGCGCGCTACTGCTCCTGCTCGACCGCGGCCTCGACGACATCCGCGCCGCCCGCGAACTCGGTGTCTCCGACCGCACCGTCAAACGCG
>NZ_VATX01000083.1:0-1239 GCF_005774635.1 Glutamicibacter sp. V16R2B1 | reverse complement strand
CCCGCATCGGCCACCCACGGGTGGCCGATGCGGGCAATCCGATCCTCGTCCCCGGCGGGGAGATGGCCAGAACCGTCGCCACCTGCCGCGACCTGGTCACCGATGCCAGCTCGGCGCTGACCTTCGTCACCAACCCCGGCGTGGCGCTGCAGAACCTGCGAGTGCCGCGCACCGGCGCCCACCACGGCCAGAGCCTCCGGTTCAGCCAGGCGGGGCTGATCGCCGCCGCCACCCGGCAGGTCGGGGCGCGCACGCTGTGGCTGCGGGACGAGCTGGTGCGCCTCTTCGAGGAGCACGACAGCCTGCATCCGCTCGGCACCACCGCGCGGGAGGAGCTGCACGCCCGGGGCTTCGCCCTGACCCCACCGGCAGGCACGGCCCGGGCAGACCTGCTCGCCGCGCTGCGCCAGATGGTCGAGGCCGCGCTGGCCAGTCGTCGCCCGGTCGCGGAGATCACGGGCTGGCTGCGCTGGATGCACGAGTTCCTCCTGCCCGGGGGCAGCGCGGCGCGGTGCGAGGAGCTCGTGGGTGCCTGCCCCACCGACCGGCTGGAGTTCCTGCGGGACATGCCTCGCCGGCTCGTCGTCACTCTCACGACGCTGCTGGCTGTCCTGCCGGTCCTGATCGGAGCCGGGCTCGCTGCGGCCGCTGCGGGCTCCGTGTCGGGCAGCCTCGGCGCCTGGGTCGGGACGGCGGCCGTGGCGCTGGCCGTGGCGCGTGGCTATCCGCTGGTGGTGGCCCGGCGAATGACCCCGCTGACCGACCATCATGCGTCCGACGCGGTCTTTCTGGTGCTTGTAGCCCTGGCGGGCGCCGCCGGGTCGTTCGGGCTGTTCGCGGTCGGCCGTGGGGATCCCGGTGGCTATCTGCCGATGGCCGTCGGAATGGGCGCGCTGGCGCTCGCCTGCCTGCTCGGCTGGTGGCTGCTGCTGGGGCGGGCGAGCGGCCCGCCCGGCGAAAGCCCGATCGACCTGCTCGGCCTGCTGGCGACCGCGGTCGCGGGCGCGCATGTCGGGCTGGTCGTGGGCACCGCCCAGAACCTGGACGAGTTCTTCAGCGTGCCGGTGCGACTCGCGGCCGGGGCGCTGGCGCTGACCGCGTTGACCTGGTGGCCGCACCTCGTGTGTTCGCGGGCGGTGCGCGCGTGGGATCCGGCGCAGTACGTGGGGTTGGCCCAGGGGACCTCCGAGAGCGCGGCCCGGATCATGGAGGACGTGGCCCGGTACGACTGGTCGCTCA
>NZ_VATX01000082.1:0-1857 GCF_005774635.1 Glutamicibacter sp. V16R2B1 | reverse complement strand
CTCGGCGCGAGCGAGGAGTTCATCGAGATCGGCGCCGAGATCGGCGTCGTTCTGCTGCTGCTCACCCTCGGGCTGGAATACACCGCGGGCGAGCTGCTGGTGGGCCTGCGCCGCAACGCACCGGCCGGCGTCCTGGACCTGACTCTCAACGCCGCGCCCGGGGTGGCCGCCGCGTTCCTGCTCGGCTGGGACTGGCGCGCGGCGGTCGTGCTGGGCGGCGTCACGGCCATCTCGTCCTCCGGCATCATCGCGAAGGTTCTCGCCGACCTGGGCCGGCTCGGCAACCGGGAGACACCGGTCGTCCTGTCGGTGCTCGTCCTCGAGGACCTCGCGATGGCGGTCTACCTGCCCGTTCTGACCGCTCTGCTGGCCGGCCAGACGATCGCCCGCGGCGCGCTGTCGCTCGCCATCGCGCTCGGTGCCATGGTCGGCGTCCTGTTTCTCGCGCTGCGGTACAGCGCGAAGGTGACGCGGCTGGTGTTCAATCCGGCGTCGGACCGCAACGACGAGATCCTGCTGCTGCGCGCGCTGGGCCTTGCGCTGCTCGTCGCGGGCGTCGCGCAGCAGGTGCAGGTCTCCGCCGCGGTCGGCGCGTTCCTCGTCGGCATCGCGCTGTCCGGGCCGGTCGCGGAGGGCGCGCGCGAGGTGCTGACCCCGTTGCGGGACCTGTTCGCCGCGGTCTTCTTCGTCTTCTTCGGGCTGCCGACCGACGAGCGTGAGGCCCAGCGAGCGCGGCGGGAGCGTCTCGTGGTTGGGGTCCGGGCGGGCGCTGTAGACGAGGAGGGTGACCTTCTCGCTGTGCTTCAGCGCGATGTAGAGGACGAGAACGAGCGCACCGAGCGCCACCGCGACGGTTGGCGACCCACGGGCGACGGTGTGGTGAGCCAGCATCGCGGTCAGCACCGGCAGGTAGACGGCCATCGCGAGGTCCTCGAGGACCAGCACCGACAGCACCACCGGGGTCTCGCGGTTACCGAGGCGGCCGAGATCCCCCAGCACCTTGGCGATGATCCCGGACGAGGAGATCGCCGTCACGCCGCCCATGACCACCGCGGCGAGCGGCCCCCACCCGAGCACGAGCGCGGCGACCACACCGGGCAGGGCGTTCAGCGTCAGGTCGAGCGCGCCGGCGGGCGCCTGTCTGCGCAGGCCGTGCAGGAGCTCCTCGGCGGTGTACTCGAGCCCCAGCGTGAGCAACAGGAGGATGACGCCGATCTCGGCGCCGATCTCGATGAACTCCTCGCTCGCGCCGAGGGGAATCACGCCACCATGCCCGAAGGCCAGGCCGGCCAGGAGATACAGGGGGATCGGCGAGATGGCGACCCGTGACGCCAGGTGACCGAGCACCCCCAGCACGAACAGGACGGCGCCAAGCTCCAGAAAGGTCGTCGCTGTGTCGTGCACCGGTGTCCGGTCGCTCCTTCTGTCAGGCCGGTCAGCCGTCGCGGAGCAGCTGGCCGACGGCGGCGGTGTTCTCCGGGGTGCCCACGACGACGACGATGTCGCCGGCGTGGAACCGGAAGTCCGGTCGGGGAGAGGCGAGGACCTGGTGGTCGCGGACGACCGCCACGATGGAGGCGCCCGTACGGTTACGTGCCTGGGTGGCAGCCAGCAGCCGGTCCGCGTACGGCGACCCGGCGGCGATCTCGATCTGCTCCCCGACAAGCCCGGCGAAGGCCCGCGAGATGTCCGCCAGCCGCTGCACGATGTGCGGGGCGCCGAGCAGTTCGGAGAGCACGTCGCCTTCCTCCGGGGTCAGCGTAATCGATTCGCGGGATGCGTCCGGATCCTCCGCGTCGTAGATGACCAGGCCCCTGCGCCCGTCGTGCCGGCTCACCACACCGAGCCGGCCTCCCG
>NZ_VATX01000081.1:0-1441 GCF_005774635.1 Glutamicibacter sp. V16R2B1 | reverse complement strand
CTTCATGGTCGACAGGGATGCGGTGGACAGGTTCACCATGCAGGCCCAAGGCAACATGATCACCCCTTTCCGTTCAGCACCGAGATCGTGATCTGCGACAAGGTCCGGTTCTTCAGGTGTACCGGCTGGTCCACATACCGGCCGCAACCACACGAAACTCCGGCTGCGATCACGTAGATCCGGCTGGACCCAGCGTCGGTGCCGTCGTACTGACTCCGCGAGGTCTCGTGCGCCTCCCGTGTTAGCTGCCAGACGGTGCAGGTCTTGGCGTGCTCGTTCAGGTCGTAGGTGGCGTTGTAGTCGACGCCGTCGCCGTAGCGACTGGGGTTGGTTTCGGGTACTTCGCCTTGGGTGACGAGCAGGCGTGCCACGGCGGCTTGGTAGCCGGACCGCCAGCCATCCGATGCGGTGGTCATGATTCCAGTGTAGTGGATGACGGCTGGCTACTGTCCATGCCCCGCGCAGCAGTTTTGACCGTTGCGATCGAGCATGCGACCTCGGTGGCAGTGTCGGCAATGCTGACCTTGTCTGCGCGGAGCGCGCGGATCACCTCGTCACGGATGGCCCGCATCTCCTTCTCTGCCAGGAAGTATTCACGGACGGCGCGGGCTTTGGCGTTGGTCGTGGGGAGCTTGCGGATCTCGTCGGGGCCATGGAGGCGTGGCGTCATGGGCCCGATGATATCGGCTGGCCATCACCCACCCAACTTGGTTGACGGCTAGCCGTTAGCCGCCTAGGCTGAGATCACACCACAGCGACCGGGGGAACCGAAATGGCCAGCACCACCACGCTCGGAAGCATCCAGCTCAACCCGGCAATGCCCGCCCACCTGTACTCGTCGACGACGGGCCGCTGCCAGTGCGGCGACACGATCCTGCTCCGGGTCGACGGCCAGTGGACCCACGGCCCTGCGCGCGGCATCTACTGCCGCGAAAGCTGACCCGCCGCCGTCTACATCGCCGCCTGACCAATCACACCTTCCGAGAGGAGCCCCCGATGAACCGCGGCGACCTTGTCACCTACACCGGCTCCCTCACCCACATGCACGGCACCTACCGGCTCGGCTACGGCTGCGGATGCCTCAACTGCGTCCCCGAAGAGATCTCACCGCTCGAACTGGCCCAGGAGCGGCGCTGGATCCTGCACCTCGACTGGACCGGCGAAGGGTTCGCCCCCTGCGACAGCCCCGAAGTCCTCACCTGCGTCCGCGAACGGCACATCCACCCCGCCAGCGCCTGAAGGAGCCCGTCATGCGGATCGCCAAGGCCGGTGACCTTGTCGCCTACGTCGGCAGCAAGGAGACCCACCACGGCCTCGCCCGGGTCCTCGAAGCCCGCGCCTGCTGGTGCCTGCACTGCAACGGCACCGTCGCCTACCGGATCGCCCCAATCTTCGAGGACGGCACCAGCGACATGGGCAACACCCTCAGCCATGTCCGTCC
>NZ_VATX01000080.1:0-2134 GCF_005774635.1 Glutamicibacter sp. V16R2B1 | reverse complement strand
GACCCGCCGGAACCCCTCTCGGGCCAGGCCGCGCAGCGAGCGCCGCAGCTCGGCCTGCTGCCGGCGGACAACATGCGGGCCGAAGTCACGGTCGGGCCGCGTCGCGTTGCGCGCCAGGCAGACCGACTCCGGCACGTCGAGGACGATCGCGACCGGCAGCACGTCGTGCGACCTGGCCAGCTCGATCAGGGATGCACGGGACGCGCGCTGGACGTTCGTCGCGTCGACAACCGTGAGCCGCCCGGCGGCGAGCCGCTTACCGGCGATGTAGTGCAGGACGTCGAACGCGTCGGGGGTCGCGGCCTGGTCGTTCTCGTCGTCCGCGATGAGCCCCCGGCAGGCGTCGTAGGACAGCACGTGCGTCGGACGGACATGCGGCGCGGCGAAGGTCGACTTTCCGGAGCCGGTGACGCCGACGAGGACGAAAAGACAGATCTCGGGAATGGTTAACGGCGCCTGCGGAGCGTCGACCCCAGGGAGGGGACGGTCGCCTGTCGGTGTGCTTATCGGCCTTCTCCCGCCGGCAGCCGTTCGAGGATCGCCAGTTGCGTGGGCTGGCCGACCTGCGGATCATCGATGCCGCCTCCACCGAGCCTGGCCGTGTAGGGGTACCGGGCGACGAGGCCGCCGACCCAGGTGGCGAACTCGTCCCGCGTCCACTCGAAACGGTGGTCGCGGTGCCGCAGCGCACCGGACGGCAGGCCCTCGTACCGGATGTTGTACTCGATGTTCGGCGTCGTGACGATCACCAGGCGGGGCTGCGCGTGGCCCAGCACCACCTCGGCGAGCGCGGGCAGCCGGGGCGGGTCGACGTGCTCGACGACCTCGGAGAGCACGATCGCGTCCAGGCCGGTGAGGCGGCTGTCCCGGTAGGTCAGCGACGAGACGATCAGGCGTAGCCGGGCGCGGACCTGGTCGGGCATCCGCTCGATCCGCAGCCGCCGCGCGGCGAGTTCCAGTGCGCGGTGGGAGACGTCGACCGCGATGACCTCGGTGCAGGTCGGCTCGGCGAGCAGTCTCGCGACCAGCTTGCCGTCGCCGCACCCGACGTCGGCGACCCGGTGTGCGTCCGAGGCGCGCAGCACCGCGAGGATCGCCCGCCGCCGCAGCTCCGCCAACGACGGCGGCCGCGTCTCGCCGACGTCGCCGCTCGTGCCCTCGGCGCCCACCTCGGCCACTTCCGTCTCGGGTACCTCTGCTTCGGCCACTTCCGCCTCAGCCACTTCTGTCTCGGCCACTTCTGCCTCGGTCGCGACCAGGCCGGGCTCGAAGCCGGTGCCGAGGGTGTCGGCCGCGAGGTCGTCGACGGCCGCGAGCTGGGTGAGCGCCGTGGTGGCCAGGGCCCGGCGGTGAGCGAGATAGCGCCTGGCGATCAGTTGCCGTTCCGGATGCCCCGGCAGCCAGCTGGCCCCCTCACGGAGGAGTTTGTCGATCTCGTCCCGTCCGACGAAGTAGTGCTTCGCGTCGTCGAGGACCGGCAGCAGGACGTAGACCTGGGTGAGCGCGTCGGCGAGGCGGAGAGTCCCGGTGAGCGTGACGTCGTGGTGTGGCGCGTCGCCCCACTCCGGGAACCGCGGGTCCAGCGGGAGCGGGACGGCCGCGACCTGCCACCCCAACGGTTCGAACAGCCGTCTGGCGAGATCGGCGCCGCCGGCCCGGCAGGGCAGCGACGGCAGCCTGATCTCCAGCGGCAGCGTGGTCGCGGCCAGCTCCGGCCGGGCCTTGCAGCACCCTGTCATCGCCCTGTCATCGCCGTGGAGAACACCGCCGGCCTCGTGGAGGTCGCCGCGGGCGGGTCCGTGTCAGGTTCCGCACGGCCGCAGCCGCAGGGTGCCGTCCGGGTCGAGGGCGAACCGGGTGCCGAAGCCGCCACTGATCCGATCGAGGATTCCGCGCAGCCAGGCCGCGTCCGCGGGCGCAGCGCGCTCCAGCCGTATCCGCCTTGCCTGCAGGGGCACCATCCGCAGGCCGGTCAGGGCAGCGGTGTCCGGATCGAGGGAGACGAAGTACGCCAGTCGCAGATCGTCCCGGTAGCCCTCGTAGCCCGGGATGCCCTCGTAGTCGTCGACGAAGTCTCCGCAGCCGTACAGGACGAGCCGGTCCCGGTACACCTCGACCGGCCGCGGGTGGTGGG
>NZ_VATX01000079.1:0-1869 GCF_005774635.1 Glutamicibacter sp. V16R2B1 | reverse complement strand
CCGCCCCACCCGAAGGAGACTCCGCATGGGACTACGCCGAGGATCTCCGGCTGGTGTCGGACACCGGAATCCTGCGGCTCGTGACGCTCAACGGTCAGGGGGTACGCAGCCTGCTGATCGGTCCGCCGCTGTTCCGCTACGGAGTTCGCGTACTCCGCGCGGGCGGCGCCCGAGCGCGCGCCCTGCCGCAGTTCTCCGACGAGACAGGGGCGGAAACCTATCTCGTGCAGACCTGGCCGCTTGAGGACGTCTTCGACTCCGCGGAGTACCTCCGCCCGCAGGGCATACCTTCGGAGACGGCGGACGGCGGCACCGAGGCCGGTTCCGGCGGCTACCGACCGAGCCATGCAGCCGACTGGCCGTCGATGCGTCCCACGAACACCGACACGAATGCGTCTGCCGGTGTCGTACGAGCCAGTCGAATTTCCTACCGGACCAGCACCGACACCAACCGCAGCACCGGCACCGATCAGCCTCGGCCTGTCACCCCCGGATTCCGGGACCTGTCGACGGTCTCTCCCGAAGAGTTCTCCCGTATCACCGGCCTGCCGATGCCGACACGCCCAGCGCCACGGCCCGGGACTACCCGCGGGTCGGCAGGTCCGCGCAGGAAATCGTACGTCCCCGGGGTCATCTACGAGATCCAACCGGGTCCGAAGGAGGAACTGTTCCAGGCACACCCGGAGCTGGCCAGACATCCCGAACGGCTCCCTTCCGACTTCTTCACCTGGCCGGAGAACCGGCGCCGCGACCTGCTCACGCGTTGGCAGGACGACATCGCGATCATGGACGGCTTGTCAGAGCGCACCGAGCCTCGGCGGACCCTGCAACCGGCAGACTTCCCGACCAAAGCCGATCAGGCGTCGCCGGGAATTGCACTACGCACCTGGCTGTGGCTGCACCCCCGGGAACTGGACGCCGCTCTGTCCGGCGCGCTACGGACCGAGCTCGCGTTCGGGGCCCGGGACGCCCTCAGCGGCAAGGTGTTCACCAGCGCCATCGTCACGATCCTCATGGCCAGCGCTGCCGGCATCACCGTGCGAGCCGCCTACCCGGTGGAAGCCGCCCGCCTGCTTGCCGCCGAGCGGGTGCACTCCCCCCGCACCTGAGCCACCCGCTCCCGCGACCGACGGCCATCAGTCATCCGGCACCGGCGCCACCAGCCACCGGCACCGGCACCGGCAGCACATATCGATAGTCGATATATTCTGATGAAGTGGGTATTGAGGACATCCGCGAGCCGACCTTCCTGGTCCTCGCGGCACTCGCTGACGGGGCCAAACACGGGTACGCGGTGATCCGGGAGGTCGAGGCCATCTCCGACGGCCGGGTGACGCTGCGGGCGGGCACCCTCTACGCCGCTCTCGGCCGGCTGGCCGGCCAGGGGCTGGTGCGCCAGAGTGGCGAGGAGGTGGTCGACGGGCGACTCCGGCGCTACTACGACCTCACCGACGCCGGCGCCGAGGTTCTCGCCGCGCAGGCCGCCCGCCTGCGACAGAACGCCGCCGAGGCCGACCGCCGACTCCGCGCGCGGGCTCGCCTGGGAACGGCGCCGGCATGACGGCCCCGCGGCTCGAGATCGTCTACCGCCGTCTGCTGAGGTGCTACCCGCCCGGGTGGCGGCAGCAGCACGCGGACGAGGTCGTCGCCACGCTCCTGGACGTCGCCGACGCGGAGGGACGCACCAGGCCGAGCCCCGGCGAAGCCGCGAACCTGCTCGCGCACGGCCTCGCCGCCCGGTTCGGCGCCTCACTCGGCCTGCTGCCCGCGACGGTGCGGAACCGCGTCGCGGCCATGGCGTTCGCCTCCGTCGCCACGCTCTCCTGCACCCTGTTCGTCGTGGCTGAGGTGCTGCCCGGACCGTGGCCG
>NZ_VATX01000078.1:0-1507 GCF_005774635.1 Glutamicibacter sp. V16R2B1 | reverse complement strand
GCCATGCGATCCAGGCCCGGACTGGGCAGGTCGATGGCTTCGATCCGTAGGTCAGGCCGACTTCGGCACCTTCGCCTGCCTGGTCGGTTTTCGACCGGTGGAGGGCTACCCGCAGGCCGTCGGGGACAGTCACGAAGTCGGCGAGGTCGAGTGACACCAGCTCGGAGCGGCGGAAGGCGCCGGCGAATCCGATGAGGATCAGTGCCCGGTCTCGGGCGTGTTCGGGGTTGTTGGCGTCGAGGTCGGCGATGAGCTGCACAACGATGGGTGTTGTCGCTGCCGCTTTCGGTGACGGGGCGACGCCGAGCGTCTTCTTGATGCCGTCGAGGGTGTCGGGGACCGGGGCGAAGCGGGTCGGTGGGGGGTCGAAGCCGGCGGTGCGGTGGTAGACGGCGATGGACGCCACCACGCGGTTGATCGTCGATGGCTTGAACGGGCGTTCGAATGAGATGCCTTCGGCGAGATCGCTGATGTAGTCGGCGATGGTCATTGGTTCGGCGGGTAGTGCTGATCTGCCGTGGGTGGCGCACCAGGTGGCGAAGGTGGCCCAGTCACTGTCGTAGGCGGCGATGGTGCGGGGTGAGCGGGCGCGGCCGGCGAAGCGTCGTGTGGCTTGGTTGATTCGTTCGGCGCGTTGCGCGAGGTCGAATCCGACTACGGGAACGATCTCTGTCATGGTCCGATCCTCGCATGTTGACCTTGACGCTAAGTGAAGGTTATCGACAACATCGTCTTAGTTGATGTTCGTGGGGGACTCTGAGTCGACCGCGCGCAAGATGGGTGCGTCCATGCGACCTACGCGGCGTCGGAGGTCCGCCGGGCCGCCCGCTCGCGGTCGAGCCGCCGGTCCTGCTTCTCATCCGCAATGATCGACTTGGTCATCTCGACTGACAGATTGCACGCGCGGGCCACGTACGCGAGTCCGCGGTCGACGCCGTACTCCCGGCGGATCTGGCCGACTCGTGAGCTTCGCCAGACCCGGTACACCTGCTGCTGACGTTCACGAGATAGATCCATTACGCTGCGCTCCCCTCTTGGCCTGAACATGCGGCTGACATGGGACCGCCAACAGGGGTCCTGGTCTGTGACCTGGGTCGCATCATGTGCCGATGACTGACAGCCAGACAGACCGCCCAGACGACGCCACCGGTAGTGGAGTCGCGCATGTCTTCATCGCTCGGACCCGCGACGAGCAAGGCAACCTGATCGACCCGGACCTGATCAAGGGTGAGATCCGTAGGCAACTCGAAGGCGAACCGCCCGGCCCGCTCGGACAGCCCACAGGGCCCGGTCCTGAACCCACCGTCGTCGGCGACGATCGGATCGCATTCGACACGGTCCTCACCCACCAGTCGAGCCCGGACAACGTCCCACCCGAGGTGCTTGCCGACGCCGAAGCGAAAGTCCGGGCGCTGGCAGAGAAGATCCGCGGGGAAGCTGGGCGCACCTTCGCCTACGCGAACCGTGATGGGGAGGTCATCAACGGGTACGGCGGGTTGACCGACGT
>NZ_VATX01000077.1:0-1297 GCF_005774635.1 Glutamicibacter sp. V16R2B1 | reverse complement strand
GAGGTGGCGGAGCGCGGCGTGGTGGCCGGTGCCGCGGGCGCGGACCTGGTCGTAGTAGGCGCGGGCGCCGGGTGAGGCGTTCAGGGCACAGAAGGCCTGCTGGTGCAGGGCGTCGGCGAGGCGGCGGTTGCGGGCGTAGCGGGCTAGGGCGACCTTCTTCTTGCCGGAGGCGCGGGTGATCGGGCTGGTCCCGGCGTAGTTTTTCCGGGACTTCGCGTCGGCGTAGCGGTCGGGGTCGTCTCCGAACTCGGCGAGCACCCGGGCGGCGAGGACCGGTCCCAGGCCGGGCTGGGACAGCAGGATCTCAGCGTCCGGGTGCTGGCCAAAATGGGCGTCGACCTGCTCCTCGAGGCGGGCGACCTCGGCGTTGAGCGCGACGAGCAGCCCGGCCTGGGCGCGCACGACCGCGGCGTAGGCCACCGCCGACGCGGGTCTGACGGGCAGCTGCTCGACGCGCAGCGCGGCCTGGACCACCGCCGCCTTCTCGGGGATCTTCCGCCGGCGGGCGCGCTTGAGCGCAGCCGAGATCTGCGCGACCGTCAGCCGGGCGGCCTCGGCCGCTGACGGTGCCTTCGGCAGCAGCTCGAGCGTGTCGGGGGCGTCGAGGTCATCGAAGGCCACCAGCGCGGCCGGGAACGACTCGACCAGCGCCGAGCGCAGTCGCTGGGCCTGACGGGTCCGGTCCCAGACCAGACTCTGGTGGGCCCGGGCGACGACCTTCACCGCCTCGGCCAGGTCGCTGTCCCCGGCAACCGGGCGTAGCTGGTGGCGGTCGGTACGGACCATGTCCGCCAGGGCGTGCGCGTCACCGGCGTCGCTCTTCGCGCCCGAGGTGGAGTAGCGCTCCCGGTAGCGGGCAGCCTGCAACGGGTTGACCGCGATCACCTGATAGCCCGCCGCGACCAGCGCCGACACCCACGGGCCGCGGTCGGTCTCGATCCCGACCACCACCTGTCCGGGCCGGCGTCCTCGTCCAGGTGCGCGCCGACCAGCTCGTGCAGCCGGGTGATCCCGGCCAGCCCCTCCGGCAGCCGGGCCTTCGTCAGCCGCCGGCCGGTCTCGTCCTGTACCTCCACATCATGGTGATCTTCCGCCCAGTCGTCCCCGACGAACAACACCCAGGCCTCCTCCGCTCCGGCAGCAGAACCGGCAGCCCACAGGAGATCCACCACGCTCTAGAGGGAAAATGTCCGTGGTCACCCGGATGACGTCGGGCCTCCTTGGTGCCGAAGGTTGGAGCCCGTCCATTAGTGTGACGTGGGGATCTGCAGGCACGTGGGACTGCCGCTTCGAGCGC
>NZ_VATX01000076.1:0-1311 GCF_005774635.1 Glutamicibacter sp. V16R2B1 | reverse complement strand
GTGGCTTCGGACATCACTCAGCCATGTGGCGCTCACCTTGCTCCTCGTCCGCTGGACTGCGGACGGAGGCAGGTCCATTGCTCTGGTACTCCTGGCTGTAACGGCTATTCAGGCATCTGCGAGCCTGGCTTGTGTGTCCTTCCGATCGCGGTTGCGTATTCAGTACATCACCGCCATGACAGCCATGCCGGTGGCCGTCGCGACATCGGCTGCCGCTGTCTTCACAGCTGCAGCGTTCGCGTTGGCCGCAATGGTGCTTGGATGAAACAATCGGCCACCGGAGTCGTGGGCCGCTCCTGGTACGGGACCCGGCTCGGCGAGACCGTCCGCCGCGTCGCGGCACCACTTTCTCGGTGATCACATGGCGGCTTTCACCGGGCGCTGTCCTCCACGAGGTCGAACTCCAGGTGAATGCTGGTCAGCCCGCGCAGGATGAAGGTGGGCATGTAGTGGTAGTTGCGGTTGTCGGCCGGGCCGTGTACCCGCTCACTGATCCGGATGTCGGTGGTGCGTTCGAGGAGCCGTTCGATGCTGGCGCGGGCCTCGGCGCGGGCCAGCGGCGCGCCCGGGCAGGTGTGGATGCCGCGGCCGAAGGCGATGTGCTGGCGGGCGTTCGGCCGGGCGGCGTCGAAGGTGTCCGGGTTGTCGAAGCGGCGCGGGTCGCGGTTCGCGGCGCCGTTGACCACCATCACCGTGGTGCCGGCGGGGAGGTCCACGCCGCCCACGGTGACGGGGATCCGGGAGAGCCGGAAGTCGCCCTTGACCGGGCTCTCCAGCCGCAGGGTCTCCTCGATGAAGTTGGGGATGCGGTGGGGTTCGCGCGCGCAGCTGCGCGCTGTAGGTCGGGGTCCTCCACCAGGATCTTCAGCGCGGAGCTGAGGAGGCGGACGGTGGTCTCCTGGCCTGCGGCGAGGAGGTTCGCCGCGACCCTGACCACGTCGATGACCGCCGGGGTCGATCCGTCCGGGAACGTCGCGGCTGCCAGCTGGGTCAGCACGTCGGCGCGCGGGCTACGCCGACGATCCTCGATGTAGGTGGTGAACCTGCCGTAGAGGAACTCCAGCGGGCTGTGGTGCAGGGTCTCCTCACCGGTGCCCCCGACGCCGCTCTCGGCCTGCGGCTGGCGCTGCAACCGGTCGAGGAACTCCTCCTGGTCCTCCTCGGGCACGCCGAGGAGGTCGGCGATGACCAGGAGCTAGTGCCGCTTCCGACAACGTCCGCCCGCTTTGGCGATGTCAAACGTGCTGGTCATGGGCCTGCCTGACCCCGGATGTACAGGCCGACGTTGGCGGGTCCGGCACTAGGCAGAGG
>NZ_VATX01000075.1:0-1552 GCF_005774635.1 Glutamicibacter sp. V16R2B1 | reverse complement strand
CGCCCGGCGGCGCTCGGCGTCACCCGTGGCGTGGCAGGGCGTGACAGGGGACGTGCCCCGCGCCGGTGGCACGGGGCACGAAGCGACCGACGGGCCAGGCCGCGGAGCAGACCTGGCCGTACCAGCCGGAACAGTCGCCTGGCGGCCTAGTAGGCCTGCTCCATGATCCTGGAGGCCACGCCCAGGCCGGTACCGACGACAAGCGCCACGGCCGTCCCGATCCACAGCGGCACAGAGCCGAGAATCAGCGCGAGGGTCCCCAGGACGAAACCCGCGCTGAGGATGTACACCGCGGCCCAGGACCCAGCGTTGGCCTTCACATGACCGGTATCCGCTACGTCCACTCCTGTCTCGACCATGGCATGGCATCCACACCCGACCTCCCGCCGAGCGTACCCGCCGGGGCACGACTCTGGAGAAACCCGCCAGGTGACTCAGTTCGGCCAGCTGCTCGTCGAGCCAGCGGCGGACGTCGTGCGTGCGGACCTGCTCGGCGGCAGCGGCCAGCCGGCGGTGCCGCTCGTCCATCGGCATCGCGAGCGCCGCGTACAGCGCGTCGGCCATCTGCTGGACGTCGAACGGATGCAGCGTGACCGCGAACTCGCCCAGCTCCTCGTGCGCGCCGGCCATCTCCGACAGGGCCAGGACCCCGCCGCGCCGGTTGACGACCGCGACCTCCTTGGCCACCAGGTTCATCCCGTCGGCGATCGCGTTGACCATCAGGACGTCGCAGATGGAGTAGGCGGCCACGGCGAGCGCGAAGTCCTCGACCATCCGCAGGTCGATGGGCTGGCGCCCCTCCTTGGTGTGCCTGGCGTTGATCTCCGCGACGACCGCGCCGATCAGCGCGATGTAGTCGGCGTACTCCGGGACGTCGGTCCGGCTCGGCTGCAGCAGCGCGAGGAAGCTGACCTTTCCGACCAGCTCGGGATGTTGGTCGAGCAGGGTGCCGAAGGCCAGGAAGCCGCGGACGACGTTCTTGCTCGGGTCGGTGCGATCGACCCGGAGCACGAGCTGGCGGTCTTCGTCGAGGAAGACGTAACGCAGCATCGCGACGTGGGCGGCCACCTCCTCGCTGGCGAGGGTGGCGTCGAGCGCCGCCGGGTCGACGGAGATCGGGTAGTAGCGGGCACGCACCGTCCGGTCGTTCACCTGGACGGTCAGCTCGTCGAGGTTGATGGGCAGGCCGAGCAGCTCCCCGGCGCACAGCACGAAGTTGCGGGCGTAGCGGCGGGTGTGGAAGCCGACGACGTCGCTGCCGAGAAGACCACGCAGAAGGCGCTCCCGGCTGTCACCCGGCAGGATGCGCCACTCGTCCGGGCCCGGCCACGGAATGTGCACGAAGTGGGTGAGAACCACATCGGGGCACTGTTCGCGGACGTGTTCGGCCACCAGGTAGAAGTGGTAGTCCTGCAGCAGCACCAGCGCCTTGCCGCCGCGGGACCGCACCTCGTCGGCGACGGCGTCGGCGTAGGCCCGGTTCACCGCGGCGTAGCCGTTCTCGAACGCGTCGTGCTCGGCCCGGGTGAGCACCGGAGCCAGCGACCGGCCG